>PLGY01000071.1 GCA_003139855.1 Candidatus Methanoflorens stordalenmirensis | reverse complement strand
GTCGGCGTCGCACTTACCACCGGCGTCGGCGTCGCACTTACCCGGGGCGTAGCTGTAGCTCCAGCGGCCTCTTGTGCGTGCAAACAAAGCGCCGCCGATGAAGCTGCCGCTATAACAATTACGAAATAAAGCACTAAAGCGCGTGAGATGAGAATTCTGGATCCTCCTGCTTGTAACGACAACTATTGATTCCCAGTAGTGTATAAATAAGTTGTCTACTACGGCACACTTGGGTGCTGGACAGAGCATCACGTTTCATGCGCTTCACGACCAGGGATACGAATTTCGAGTGCTTGTGGAATGTGCCTTCGGTGACATCTGAATAATAGTAGTCAAACACGAACCAGTGCTCCGTCGTCTGTGTCGCCCTCCTTCGTCGGCAGTGAATTTTATCTCCGTGCCCATCACTTCAGTGTTGTCAAGCGTTTACGACAAAACAGTTTGAGAACTCTTAAGTCTAGCTCGGAAAGTGTTCGATCGCTGCTTTGACCGGACGCTAATTCGGCGCTTAAATTCAGGTTAACCCTCAAGCTCAGAGGTACCACTGTTGACGCGCGTTCTTCGGTCCGCACCGAAGGCGCCCCGTGTGACGTGGCTACGCCGCCGCCGTTTTCGATACCTTTAATTCGTAGGAACATAAGCACTAGTTATGGACCGAGAGGTTGTTGTCTCCGTAAGCGTGCGAGCTGTTGGCTACGATCAAGAAACGTCGACGCTCGAGATTGAGTTTTGCGATTCAAGCATCTACCAGTATACTCCTGTCTCCGAAGAAATTTACCACGGTCTTATGAACTCGCTCGGGTCCAACCTCGAAAAAACTGATTTGAGGTACTTTACCGAACACATCAAGGGGAAATATAAGCAGAAGACCATTCGGAGGCCGCGGCTCAATCTCTTTAAAGGCATTTTAGATACGTAATCAGTTGTGCCTTCGTCTCTGCAGTTTTGAAAGTCATCGATCGCAGCGAGTAGTCCCGCGCTACCAGAGTGCTTTGGTCATATACGGACCCTCACTGGCGTAGCCTTTGCTGCGATAGTACTCACGTACTCCGACCGCGCTGTTTATCGCGATCTTGCGCATCCCGAAATCGGCTGCGATGCGTTCAGCAGTTCGAAGCAGTTCTGCCCCAAATCCGCGGTGTTGCCATTTTTCTTCGTGCCGCTCCCCAAGCGCAGCTAAGTTCCCGTATACGTGCAGCTCTCTGATCAGCGCCGTTTCATTTGTAATCTCGGGCCTGTCAGAAGTGTGCGGAATCCTCAGCCTTGCAAAGCCGATAAGGACCTCCAAATCGCCACGTAAGCCGACGCTTGAAATAAAGTACTCAACGCCCTTACAGGCCCTGTAATTTTCAATCCGTTGTTCGACGGCTTCAACGTTGGTAATGCCTTGGAGTCCAACCTCTCGACATCGTATGCAGTTACATTCGCGCCCCAGTTCGCGCAAACGCTTTTTGGCTAGTTGTCGCAAGTTGCCCTTTTTGACGCCGCCGACGATTCGTTGGGCTGGGATATCTCTCTGCACCCTCTGGAGCCTCACCCATTTGGGGAGCTCCGCCTTGACTTGCGCGATCAGTTCAACGGCATCGCGCAGATCAAGGGCATTATACTCGCCCCTTTTCCACAAGTCGTATAACGGGGTACCCTTGGTCACGAGCGTCGGATATATCTTGAGGTAGTCTGGGCAGAATCGTTCGTCGATGAATAAGTCCCTAAACATCTTAAGATCAGAATCAAAATCTGAGCCCGGAAGTCCGGGCATAATGTGGAACCCGACCTTCAATCCGCTATCGCGGCATGCCCTATTTGCTTCAACAGCGTCGGCAACGCTATGTCCTCGCTCCATGGTGGCGAGGATTCGATCGGAGGTACTCTGAACGCCGAGCTCGACTTTAGTTGTTCCAAGGGACAACATTCCATCGACGTGATGCTGCTTTGCAAAATCTGGCCGGGTTTCAAACGTGATGCCAACGTTCCTCGTCGATGCGCGCTCATTTGCCGTGAACACCTGGCCTAATTCGTGAGACCCGCGGAGCGCGCGAGGAAAATCGTTCATTGCTTGTATGCAACGTCGTACAAACCACTCTTGATAATCGCTGGGACGTGCGGTAAAGGTGCCCCCCATAACGATCAGTTCTGCTTTTTCAGTGCAATGTCCAGTCTGACGCAACTGGTTGAGACGGGCTTTTACCTGCCTGTATGGATCGAATCCGTGTTGGATAGCACGCATTGTAGCGGGCTCAAGACCAGTGTAGCTTTGAGGCACGCTGAATTCAGGGCCACCGGGACATGGCACGCATTTGCCGTGCGGACACGGATAAGGGGAAGTCATCACGGCTATGACAGCAACGCCGGAGGCCGTTCTCATGGGCTTCCGCTGTAGCACGTCGACAACGTCACGCCGAATTGGGGCCTGTGCAGTTTGGTAGATTTGCGCGTTAGTCAGCAACGAGGACAGATGATAGCGTCGTGCTACCGCTATTTTTGCTGCCTGCAAATTCGCGCGCGTGACCTCGCCTGTGAGAATGCCCTCGATGATTTCCACACAGGCGTCAGTAAGTTGCTGCACAATAGACGACCACTGACAGGTAATGCGGCCGGTTAATAAAACTCTCGGTAGTCTGCTGCCTTCAGCTGAAGCGTTGTTGCAAAAAAATTAGAGGCATTTATGCTCCCAGCGAGCTCCAGAGCTCGCGGTGAGTGAAACGACCAGGCTCCATTCGCACCGTATGCTGAGGCGACTCGTCGGGGTATCCGCTAGGCAGCATCAGCACAGGACGAATGTCGAGCGGTATTTTCAACGCCTGAGAAACACGTTTTTCATCGAACGCACCGATCCAGCACGTTGCAATGCCCAAAGCTTCGGCCGCAAGCTGTACGTAGCAGGCGGCAATGGTGACGTCTTGGACTGCATAAAGCTCAGCACGTTGTCCATACGCTAGGCGCGAGCGCGCAATATTGGCGCAGCCAACGAGCACGATCGGGGCCATCGCGATAAAGAACTGGCCGTACGCCGCCTCAGCGAGTTCGTGTTTCCTGTTAGGATCACGGACAAGAATGAAGTCCCGTGCTTGCAAGTTGCCAGCGGAAGGCGCGAGCTGGGCTGCCTTAAGAAGCTTGTCCAACAGCGCGTCGTTAATAGTCTCTCGTCCATACCGTCTTACAGAGCGCCGTCTTTGCATGACGCCCATTATGGTGTCGTAGTCGGGGGCGACCATGGAAAAGGGTTATTAGACCAATGCATATTAATATAACCAAGTTTGGAGTCAGAACATGAGAATTTCGATGGATTTGGAGCTAAAAGACACGCCAGGTCAACTTATGCACGTGTTAACTCCTATTTCCGACCTCGGCGGGAACATCACGAGCGTCGTTCACCATCACGACAAAAAAACGTTTCGCAATACCGTTCCTGTTTCTGTGATTCTTGAGATTGACGAACAGACGCTTGGGGAACTTCAGGATGGGCTTGAACAAAACGGCGTTACGATCGTTCGGGTAGGCAAAATGAGGCTTCGGGCCACGACGCACATCTTGCTCATCGGCCACATAATTCATACCGATTTAAGGGATACGATCGACGAAATTGATGCTACAGGTTTTGCGGAGGTTCAAGACCTCAGTCTGTCAATGCCTGCCATCGACGGCCCATCGTCAGCGGTTATCACAATAATGGCGACCGGAGATAAGGAACTGAAGACGTCAATCGGGATTCTCAGACAGATCGCTGAGCGCAAGGACCTGCTCATTATCGAACCGCTAGATGAGCGAGGATCACCGGGAGGCACGAGCAATGGGGAATAGTCTATCTCCCCTCACACTCTCCATCATTGGATTCGGGGCAATAGGGCAAGGAGTCGCCACAATCGTGCAAAACGTGCCTCAGATAAAAGTCGTGGCAATCGCCGATTCAAAAGGGGTTGCCCTCATGCCTGATTTAAAGGACGTTCTTGCGCGTAAACGAGGCGGTCAGCCCATTGCGAACTCTAATCTGACGGCGCTCGACGTGATACGCACTATTGACCACGACGTCGTCGTGGAGGTAACTCCTACGAATATCCACGGCGGTGAACCAGGATTGACACACGTGCGAGAAGCGCTTAAAAACAAGCGAAACGTTGTTACCTCGAACAAAGGGCCTCTGGTAGCCGCCTTTGATGAACTGACGCAACTTGCTTATACGAATGGGGTCGCGCTGCGGTACGAGGCGACCGTCGGCGGCGCAATGCCAATTGTTAATCTCATACGTGACACCCTTGCAGGCGCTCGAGTGCTCGATATACGGGGGGTGCTGAATGGCACGTGCAATTACATACTCACCCGAATGGCCGAGGAGGCGCTCGATTACGATCAAGTCTTGAGCGAAGCCCAGGATATGGGTATTGCGGAAGCGGATCCCACGTATGACGTGACTGGCATCGACACGGCCTGTAAGGTCGTCATCCTGGCCAATGCGTTTTTTGGTCGCAGTGCCACTTTCGCGGACGTTGACGTAACAGGCATTGATCGCATCACGCAGGACGCGCTGCAACTAGCCCGGCAGAGAGGCTTTGCCGTGAAACTTGTAGGTGACGTCCAAGAGCTTACGGTCTCGCCCAAGCTGGTTCCGATAGGGCACCCTCTCAACGTCAGCGGCACGTTGAACGCAGCGTCAATTCTAACCGATACCGCCGGCGAAATTACCGTCGCAGGAAAAGGCGCGGGATCGATAGAGACCGCAAGCGCCATACTGAGTGACATTCTGAGTGTTATGCGAGACCGCAGTTAGCAAGTCGCAGATAGGTCGGGCGCTCGTCAAAATCACTTGTCGCTCAGACTGGACAAACTAGGCTGCTCGAGTGATGGCTGTTGCCCTCTTTTTACGAGCGAAGATATACCAATACCAGTTAAGGCTACAACGATAGCGCCGGCAATAGAAAACATGAGCAGCTGGAAGCCAGTGACGATCGGGACGCTCCGTGAAGTCTGTATAATGAGGACGTCAGTGGGATTGAGGACAGGGACTGCCTTCCCTCCTAGGGCTAGGATGAGTATGCTGGCGCTCCACAGGATCAGACCGGTTGAAAAGACGAAGAAAGGGATCTCCAAGTATCGCCACACGTTTTTCGCGTCGTTCAGGTAAGCGTCGATCACCCGGCCTATGCTCGCGATGACCGCTGCGGCCACATACCACCATGCGGTGGTGTTAATAAAGGCCGCCGCGGCGAGAACTCCGCCGTAAGCAGCGACACCCAAACCTAAGGTCGTGATGATACCTTGTGCGGTCGCAATGATCGCTAAGGCGATTGCGACTATATATGTCACGAACGAGATACTGCCTCCGTAAAACGAAGACTTCACGCTTTGAGCAACGCCTACGAGAACGTCGTCGAGGCCAAGCCCTCGAAAGAGAAGATACACGCCAATGACTGCGCTTATCACAATCAAAGCATATTCGGGGTGCTGAGCAACAGAGAATATCGCAAATAATAATAATATCAGTCCGACAGGTATGAAAATGGCGTTGGCGATCTTTGGATCTTCGAATAGTTTCTTGATGGTGTAGTAGGTACTCTCGAGGCTTTCAGACTGGCGTATGACCACGCGCTTTACGCCATCAAGTTTTATCCGGGATTGAACGATAGGGAGAATAAACTCGTCTTCGGCGCCGTCTGAAACGATGATGACGCTGGTCGCTTTGACCTCTTTGAGCACGAGGTCAAGCTGTTGAGACAGGATCTGATCTGATTTTAAGCCAACGTCTGTGTCGCCGGATATGGACGCGATCTGAGCGTCTATTCCTTGTGACTTCAAATCATCATAAACATGGATGCCTTCAAAAATTGCGTTGATATCGGAATCTTCGGGGTCGGTCAATCCGAGCTGTAACGCGGCATTCAAGTTGTCAGCTCGGCCTATAATCGGACCTGGAAGGTGCGCTTTCGATCCCAGATCATCGTCACGATCAATGCACAGGACTAGTTTCATTCTTGCCTATATGGTCGTCGCTAAAGTCTACAGCAGCCCGGAGCGCTGGAGCAAGAGGAGATCGTCGGTTTCGAGTTTTTGCCCCTCTTTAAACATTGCGTAGACCTCTTCTGCGCGTTTAAGCACGTCGACCTTCTCGCGCGATTGGCGGGTTTCTTTGGACCGTTTTTTGAGACTTGATATAATTTTATCGTAGTCTCTTAACTCCTTTTCCATCTGGATATACTTCTGATGCTGTTCGTCGGCGCTCTCTTGCGCACGCACGAACTCCTTATGTGCGGCATCCGCCTCAGCTCGTACCTTGTCTGCTTCCTTGAAGCACTTGAGCATCTTTTCGTGGCATTCCTGCGCACGGTCTGCATTATCCGTTAGTTCCTTGTGGAATTCACTGGCTTCATCTCGAAGCTTCCGTGCCTTTTCCAGCGCCTCCTTGAGTTCAGCGTTATTCTCGAGCTCGACTCGCTTCTTTCTATATTCCTCCCAGAGGTGCGCAATACGTTCGACAAGCTCGCGCTCCTTTTCCGTGCTCATGACCTCGGTCTGCTGCCTAAACTCAAGCTGGTCAATTTCGCGCTTGAGCTCGCCTAGCGACATGCCGCCTGCGACTCTGAATTTTCTTTTAATTTGGTCCGCTTTTGCGAGCAGGTTGTTTGCCGTCTCATTGAGGCTATCGCGTTTCTCCTTGTTCTCTGAAACGAGCTTGTTGTACTCATCGCGCTTGTCCTTGCTCTGTTGTGCACTATCTATCAGCGCGCGGGTCTTCGCATTCAACTCGTCACGTTTAGCAGCGAATTGACTTGCTTCTGTGTTGAGCCGGTTTCGCTCAAGCTTCGAGGTGTCGGCTTCTTTTTTTAGCAGCGCTTTCTTCTCTTGTAACTCTTTCAGCATACGCCCCTCCCATGATTACAGGTAATATCAAGCTGAGATCCTTCTTTGTGATTATGACGTCTGCAATATCGTATAGAATTGGATTTGCGTTGAATGCTATCGAAAACCCCGAAGCTTCGAACATTGAGATGTCGTTTGCGCCGTCTCCTATAACGATGCAGTCTTTTGGTCGTATCCCCTCCCTCTTAGCAATCGCTTCCAGCGCGTCTTTTTTTGAATTTTGGCGCACTAGCGGTCCAACAACCTCGCCAGTCAAAACGCCGTCTTCTATGATGAGCTTGTTTGCCACTAGGCAGTCGATTTTGAGTTCTTGAGCTACCCTTTCGGCAACTATCGTAAAGCCTCCGGAAACCATTGCAACCTTATGCTCTTTTTTCAACTCGCGTATGAGCTTTTTAGCCCCTTTCATAAGAGGGATGTTTAAGGCTACCTTGTTAACCTCCTCCACCCTGAGACCTTTTAAGAGCTTTACGCGTTCTCGTAAAGCCTCTTCAAAATCCATCTCTCCCATCATGGCGCGCTTCGTGAGCGCTACCACGAGGTCTCCGACATTGGCCGCTTTCGCTATTTCATCGATTGCCTCAGCATCGACGAGCGTGCCATCCATATCAAAAACGATCAGTATTGCACTTCCGTTGAAAAATAATCTACCACGCGGGGAATTGATAAGCTCCGAGCTCATGGCTGAAGCAGTATTCGACCTCCTGGTAGTCTTTTTTAAACTCTACTACATCTTTTTTAACCTTTTCGGGTGCCTCGCCGTTCAGCACGCGCGTGATAAGCTTTGCCACGACCCGCATCTCTGCTTCTTTCATTCCGAGTCGCGCAAGCTCTTGCGTCCCAAATCGCAGTCCTGAGGGATTCTCTGGGGCATTATGATCGTCCCAGGGTAACAGATTCTTGTTGACAATGATGTTTGCCTTTTCGAGAGCAATCGCCATCGGACTTGCGCGCCCCACGTCCATTACGATCTGATGGGACTCTGTGAAGTCTTTTTCAGGGCACAGCACATTGAATCCGCTGTTGTACAGCGCCTCTCCGAGCGTCTTTGCATTTTTGATTGTCTGCTGTGCGTACGCTTTCCCAAATTCAAGCATTTCCACGAGCGTGACCGCTAACCCAGCGACGTGATGCAGATGGTGGTTGCTTACGGTACCCGGAAACACTGCCTCATCGATCGCGTCGGCTAGCGCGTTTGTCGAAAAGATGATGCCGCCTTGGGGCCCAGGGAACGTCTTGTGGGTAGAACCAGTCATTACGTCGACACCTTCTCTAAGCGGGTCTTGAAACTGCTCGCCCGCAATAAGGCCAAGGACGTGCGCAGAATCGCACACAATTGTCGCACCAACTTCCTGCGCGGCATCGCGCGCGTCTTGGATAGGGTGCGGGAAGAGAAATAGACTCGCCCCAAACAGTATGATCTTTGGTTTTTTTTCATAAATCGTAGCGATCATCGCATCGCTGTCGATGTTCATCTCTTCGTAGTCGAATGGATGTTTCACAATCCTGAGATGACGGATACCCGCAACCGACTTCGCTCCGTGGCTGATGTGGCCACCGTGCGAAGTATCAAGCGCCATGAGTACATCATTTGGGTTTGAAAGGGCAAAAAATGCGGCAATGTTTGCGTTTACGCCAGAGATAGGTTGCACGTTGACGTGCTCAGCCTTGAACAGTTTGAGGGCCAAATCTATGGCGTCCTGTTCCACTTCGTCGATATACTTGACGCCTTGATAATACCGGTGGCCGACCGTGCCCTCGGCATATCTGTGAGCAAAGTCAGTGGCCAGAAGTTGGCGCACGGCAGGACTGGTGATATTTTCACTTGCGATCAAAGGGATGGATTCGCTGAACCATTTGTGATGTTCTCTCACCGATTGCATCACGTCCTCCACGCGCATAGCATCTACAGATTATGCGTGCCTATGATAAACTTTTCTCATCCGGCACAACCCATAGCAAGATCGAATTCGAGTTTTAAAGACTTGAGAAGACGTTACTATTTATATTCGGCATTTGATACGTACGTGCAAGACACTGCCTCCTAGTGCTCTAAGGTGTTCGCGATTAAACCTCTGCGCAAATCTCTACTCATTTATGTTGCGGCCACTGCGCTGCTCGTTGTCGTCTACAGCTTCGTTTTCCTCTTCTTGATGGTCTCTGCTGAAGGTAGGTCTTATACGGCAGTTGACGCGGTATATTGGGTGATCACTACGATGACGACGCAAGGTGCGGGGGATATCGTCTTCGTGAGCAGTATCGGCAAGATATTTTCTATGGTTGTGGAGCTCACAGGAATCGTCCTCTTCTTTGCGATCTTGATCCCCATCGTGGTTGCGCCAGTGCTGCAAAGCGTGCGAGCATCAGTGCCAACGAAGTCAAAGGCCCAGGAGCACGTTTTGATTGTCGGTTATAGCCCCATGGTAGACACGATTATCGGGGAGCTTAACGAGCGTGATTTACCATACCTCGTCATCGACGGCGACCGTGACGTCGTGCAGGCATTAGTCGAGCGGAAGATCCCCTGCATCTATGGGGATCCGAGCGATGAGGTGACCCTAAAAAACGCTCAGATACAGCGCGCAAAGAAAGTCGTGCTTAATCAGAGTGACGAAAAGAATGCCATTATAGCGCTTGTTGCAAAAAAGCTGACGCGAGCGGATATTATCGGACTTGTTGAAGACATGGCGAACGCGGTGTACTTGCTCTATGCGGGTGCTGACAAAGTCGTATCACCTAAGCAACTCCTTGGCATCGATATTGGCCATAAAGCCGCAATGCCTATAACGCACCAGCTCATTGGCACCACTCCCTTGGTTGGGTCTTTGCGGATTTTTGAGCTCCCGATTCTTGGGGAAAGCGGCCTCAACGGGTCGTCTATTGAAGACGCCAAGATACGCGAGCGAACCGGAGCGACAGTAATCGCCATATGGAAGGGCGCCAAACTCAACTTTAATCCATCTGCTTCTGAAATCATCACAGACACCACAGTCCTTTTGCTCGTCGGCACAAGAAAGCAACTAGACGCGGCAAAGGAACTCTCAATTTGTGGGCCTGATGGCACATACTGCGCGATCAGGGGACACTATATCATTGCAGGATACGGCGACGTCGGAAAACGGGTGTCCAGAGTTTTGCGGTCGAACGGCATCGAACACATCATCATCGATAAGCATCAAGGCGATGTGGTTGGCAGCTCTACAGACAGGGCAATCCTAAAACAAGCCGGGATTACCGAAGCTTCTACACTTCTCGTCACGGTCAATAGTGATATGGATGCTATCTACACAACTCTCGTCGCACGAAAACTTAACCCCCAGATTGATATTATCTGTCGTGCAATACGCCCGCAAGCAGTTGAGACGTTGTATCAAGCGGGGGCAGATTATGTGCTGTCGCAGTCCGTCGTGGCTGGCCAAGTCTTGGTAAAATTTGTGGCGCCCAGGCCGCCTGGCACGCGATTGCGGGAGGTCCTGCTCTCAGAGGACATGAAGGTTCTTGAATACCCTCCTAGTCCATCTGTTATGGGCAGAAGTCTCGAGCATCTGAAGATACGATCGCGCACCGGGTGCACGGTCGTCGCCATCACTACCGGTGGGGCGACCATACCAAACCCGGATCCCCACCAAGTTATCCCTGAAGACTCTTCTCTTACCGTCATCGGTACAAGGGAACAGATACATGAGTTCAAACGCGTTTTCGGATAACTCTTACGTGGACGCTTTAGCAACACTTTCAACTGAAAAAGCCGTTTTGTCGAATCGAGACGTGCATTAACTGCGTCCGCCCGAGACAAAAGAGATCGAGCTAAACTGTTCGCTTGCTCGGCTCCTAGTGACGTCGCAGCCACGCAGAGACGAAAGCTATCACGAACAATATGACAAATGTTGCCACTATGAACACAGCGGCTCCGAATGCGACTATCCCAGTCAGTCCGAGCAAGTACGCAACAACTGCGATTATCAGAAAAATAAGTGCCCAATAGATCAAAGTGCCACGCCACGCCATAGTCACAGCCACTACTAGATTGCGAAACTGTATATAAACGTTGCCTTATCACTCTTATGCGAAAGCGCGCGCCCAGGAAGCAAGGATTTGTGCAACAGTTCACGGCACAAGCGGTGCGCCATAACTGAACTTCTCAAATTCCAAGACGTAATTCCATAGGAGTTGATCGGTGCAAGCCGCAGTGAACGACGTGCTGTCTTGAGAAAGCGAAAACTCTTTGATTTCTGAGACGACCTGCCGATCGCACTTGCCGCAGTTATGCGGCCCGCGAGCTGTGCCCCCTCCTACGGGATCACAAATGATGGTAGCCATTTGTTTCACGCGCTTGAGAACTTCAACGGCGGTCCACAGCCAAGGAGGCCTATACAGCCTTTTTTTCCAAAGCGCCTCAACTAAGGTGCCTTTTTGCACGTTGCACAAGTTTAACGAGATTGTATCTGCGTGCGGGGCAGCTTCATGCGTGGATTGGATGGCGTCTTCCAAGGCTTCCAATTCTGTCAGGAAAGGTGGCTTCAGGAGCAGGTAAGCCTTAACAGTCAGACCTTTAGAGTGCGCGACTTTCGACGCTCTGACGAAGTCACGAAACGTAAATCCCTTGTTGATACAGCCATTCCGGATATCGTCGTTCGACGTTTCAAGACCGATCGCGACTTCAAGGTGTCGATTGAATCTAACGACGTCATCCAAAATCTCAGACGTCACGAATTCCGGTCGGCTCTCAACTATGACCTTCGGCGTATCCGCTAACGCGGACAATATAGCGTCCCGCGCGTCGATCGGCACCTCTTCTTGATCGAGAAAGCTGCCTGAGGTAAAGAGCTTTGCAATCTTAAACCCCGTACCGTAGCGTGCAAGCACTTCGAACAGTTGCTTTTGAATATCCGAGCTTTGAGCGTCAGGATTCGAGTCAGCGATGTAGCCGCACATTGTACAGCCATCACGGCGCGCCCACGAGCAGCCTTTGGTCGTGAGAAGGATGGTGAGAGAGGGTACGATTTCGCCGTTGAGCAGATCCAAGCCGGTCCACGCGAATCGGTCGTGTGTGCGGTGGCCGTTTGTTCCTGATGCAGCCTGACGCGGATAGCGCCTACGCGACGTTCGCCCTGTTCTCATCGCGCATCCACGTGCCGTACAGCGACAGCGGCACCTCTTTTTGACGCTTGCATCTCCCAACCGCTCATAAGGGCTCTTCCGACTGCAATGACGCGCTCGTTGAGCACGATCACCTCGTCGAAAGGCCGTATTCCCGGATCGGCGTTGAGCACGCCAATCGCAAAAACCGTTCCTTTCGGTACAAAGTCATCGATGTGAACGCAATATCGATTTTCGCTTGCGCGGCGATACCGTCGGGCGCCTTCGATTGTCAGGGCAAGAGTGCAGTAGGTACCTACGATGGTCGCTATGCGCGTTCCGCCGTCTGAGGCGTAGTAAGTCGGGAAAAGACCGCGGACCTTCGTCCTCTCTGCAAAAATAGCCGTCGAAGCGTGCGGGCCAAATTCATAATCGGCGAGATCCTGAAGGTAATCAAACCGCAAATCGCGCCGCTTAAGTGAATCTTCGACTATACGCTCCTGCACGACCGCGCATAAGCGTTGGAGGGAAGCGGAACCAAGAATATTCTCGTCCTCGACAGTATAGATTAGATCAACTCCGAGTGCAGCCGCCGCTTCGTCGCATACCTTTCGGTAGGGGCCGCTCACGTGTGCTACCACCGTGTCGAAGGCGTTGGCCTCGAGATACTTCGTGAGACGTCCGATCACCCACTCACTCTCGTCGCACGTCCATTTGCCGGTAACCGGTATGTCGTAGTTGCTGGCGGGGTACATAATCTCGAGGCCGCGGGGAACGATGCCGATAGGTGACGTTATTATCGCCTCGTGCAGAAACTGGCGCAGTTTGCCCAAGCGATTAAGAATAATCCTGTGAGATCGTGACCGCGAGTATGGTTTGCGCGCCGAGCAGGGAAGCAGTATAAGGATCCCCCCCCTCTTATTAAGCCTCTCTATGACGCGTTCGCCGAATCGGAGTATTTCTGGCCGATTCAGTGATTCTTGCGAACACGCGAGTAGCGTGGCCGTTCGTACGATAGGTGATCGGCGCTCAAAGTAACTATGCTCCTCGTCCAGCAACCGCAGCAGCGCTGTTAGCATTGGGGCAGTTCTGCATCGTGCCTCGACGAGCTCTCGCAGAGTCCCGCGCTCGATGTTTTCACGCACAATACAGAGTTCAGTCTTGAGCGCGTGTCTGTTGTGCGCAGATAGTACTGTCACCCGCTGCTCTGGAGTCAGGTCCGCTACGTTGACGCCTCTGCAGGCGTCGCACATACAGTAAGAACGTGAAACTGCGTCAAACTGGCGTTCGCCCTCAGCAGAGAGGAGATACCCTTCGCGCGCCTTGACCTCTGCCATAATTGGGTCGACGAGATCCACCCCCGCATAGACGAGCAAGCTCACGTTGTTCGGGGTCGCCAACGTCGGGACATAAAGCGCTGAATCAGGATTTGCTGATTCTCTAGCTCTTGCGAGCGCTTTGGTGAGGCCGCGTGGATCATCGCTAAATCTCGGCGCACCTCCAAGAATGACAACGTCGGCATCAATTCGCTCTGCTCTAGAGTCTTCCTGACTTGTGATGACCGCTACGTCGAGCTCAGCTTTCTGAATCGTCAATCCGTTGAGGAACTCAAGTTCCTCTTTGGATTCAAAGCTAGAGGGGGTGGTAAGCTCTTCACCTCGCCACCTGAGCGTTCCGAGACGGGCAGCTCCGTCCCGCCGTGTCACTTCAAACTGTCGCTGCATGTCTCCTCATAAGCGTAAGAGCGTTGTAAAGGAGCTTAATTCGGCGAGCGCGTCGTGATCCCATTTCTCATCATAGGCGAAGGTCACTTCGACATTTTTGGATTTAATAAACTCGATCAGGTTTCTCATAGCGGATTTGATTGAGGCATAGTCTGGATCTGGAACTTCAGATTGCCCAATAGGATACGTTTCGGCTAGTTCTGGTGGATAGGGACCAAAAGGCGCTTTCATAAGCAGGATTGTATCGAACTTATGTTCCATAGTCAGTGTCTTCTGCCTGTTGGTCGTGATGAGCACTCGGCCGGTCAGGTGAAGTCTGCTGAGCTTTTTCCCGTAGCGCGCAACTTCTGGCCGCGCTGCGGATTCTGTGCTTGTATAAGTGAAAGACCGCTTCAACGGTTCGATGGCTTCAAAGGAGGCAAAGCCCTCTTGGATCGTTCGCAGGGCTTGTAGTAGCGCTGGATGGCGGCACCGCCTCTCCACGAGCTCCCAGAGTTGTCCGTCGAGTATAGCTTGTTTGATGGTGTTGAGCTCACTAAATGAGACCCAAAGATTGTGTTCGGCAAGTTCCCGTTCCGTCAGCTTCCTATCTCCAGACGAGCAGACCGGACACGCGCACGGCAGGTAAGCCAAATCTTTGAGCTTGTGAGTGCCGCTTGGCGTCAGATAGCGCCCATCTCTCGCGTAAAGCGCATAAGCGGCTGAGTCGAACAGGTCACAGCCTAACGCCACTGCGAGGGCGAACATCATGGGATGCCCTGCCCCAAACAGGTGAACAGGCTTATTCAACGCCAGTCCAGTCTTGCACGCCATAATGACGTTGCTCAGATCAGCATACCGATAGGATTCCATGAGCGGAACGACGGCACCGATAGGGTAGACGTCGGCGCTGAGCTTGCTGAGCAGCCCNNAAGCTCCCTGAGCGCACGGTGATGTGAAACGTCTGGGGGCGTCGGGATATCAATTGGAGTTCCGATGTCCGACCCTATGTCGCGCTGGAAAGCTACTATCTCTTCTGAATGGATCTCTATCGCACCATACGTGGCGAGTTGAAACGATCCCGAATCAGTCATTATCGGCCCGTCAAATCCGAGCAAACTGTGGATCCCCGCGGAGAGCGCCGCCGCTCGCAAACGGGGACTCCGGTAGATGATATATGCGTTGGTCATGAGCGCTTGCGCTCCGAACTGGCGCATCTCGCTCGGCGGGATGAGCATTAGGTTGAGATTTACAACCGGGAGTAAAGCTGGCGTTTCGATGTGGCCGTGTGGCGTATCAAGCTTGCCAATGCGCCCGAATACGTCCTTGTGTGTGATTTCAAATCGATCAGGCATCGCCACCTCGCGGCATGACGATGATCTCTCTGATTCGGGCATCAAAAAAGTTATTCATGTGCGCGGGACGTATCACTACCGCTGTATCGGAACCGCTGCCTGTGCCGCCTACCGCGACAATGTCAGCGATAGGTATAGCCCCGGCATCGGCTGCCATAATAGCTATCTCCACGCACACTTTGAGCCCGTGTCCAAGTAGTGAACGAAGAGCCTCTGCGATAGTCTCGACGCGCGAAACCCCGCCGAACTTCCCAGAGATACTCCTTTCGATTCCCGAGAGCACGTGTGATTGGGTCAGCACCGTGATTCCCTGCAGCTCGAGCTTTTTCCTTTTTTCCACGTCGAAACGCTGCGCGCCTTCTTGACTGAAACCTGTGTGGTGTGTTACGACGATGAGTTTTGCCTTGTTTTCAAGCGCTTTTGCAAATTTAGTCGCGGTGGAGCCCGTCGTACTAGCTACAACGACTCGCTCGAGACCGCTCCGGGCGATGTAGGCCGTGACGGCGTCGATGACATCTTCCGTGTTTTGAGGGCCGGGCCTCTCTAGATAAATGATTTGTTCTTTTCGCATGGCGCACCTCTCTCTTGAGCCCACAAAGAGAAGCTCAGCATTAGGACCCGCGGGTCTTCACCACGTCTTTAAGGATTCCAAGAGTCTCTCTCGAGAACATCTCGGCAATATCTCTTCCGATCGAAAGGCTTTCGTCTGGTTCAATGCCGAATGACGTTAGGCTTGTGATAGCGACACCTTTGGGCGTCCCACTCGTTGTTACGTTAATCCCAAGATGCATCTTCTCGCTGGTTATGCTTGCCGTCGCAATGCTCACTGTGAGCTTCTCGTCTGCGATGTAAAGATCATCACCAGATCTCGTAGTCTCAATACCGTACATGTTTAGCACGGCTTGCGCGGAAATAACGAGTAATCGCTGTAACAGGTAGGATATGAACATGTTTCCAGGACTGTCAAAGCGTTCAACGATGAGGTGGAGGACATCGTCTCCGGTTATTCTATTTTTTCCGCGAATATCTTCGCAGTCTTTCATGCGTTCTTCCGAGACGTCCATGCCACCCCGAAAAACGACAATGCAATCGCCGAGTGCACCATAGTTTTTGTAACCCCACAAAGGTTCTATTTGCGATCCATCGTAAAACACGGGTTCTTCTATGACCTCAACGAGCATACCCCATAGTCTTTTTCTGGACTTAAATAGTGATGGTTGCACGGTTAACACATATAAGACTTAGAAACAAACCTAGTTGTAGTGAAGATTATTGGCTTTTCATCTCTGAAAGAGACGTTACTAACATATCCTTCCATGGAGCTGCTGCTGCTCTCAGGCAGTCTCTCGCTTGGGATAGGCCGGCGAACCTGCATCGGCACGTGGCAGGCCGGTGTGTATCGTCCGTGCGATAGTGAAGAAGTCCCGGTGTGCGGCAGTTGCCAGGAGTTTAATGCCTGCGCAATCTGCACCGGGACGTGCCTGAAGGACGAAAAAACGTGTCTAGAGGAGCACGCGGTATATGTCGCAATGTTCAGGCCCGACATTTTCAAGATCGGTGTTACGAAAGCTAGCCGACTTGATGACCGGCTGCGAGAGCAAGGTGCAGATGTGGCTGCCGTAGCGGACTACGTCGCAGATGGCGAACTGGCTAGAAGACGCGAGCGTGAGCTGCAGAAGCGTTACGGGATCAAAGGGACAGTACGGCATTCTCAAAAAATGCTCGTTGATACTGAACTCGACTGGGCAGCTTGGGACGCGATGAAAGCTAAGATGGACATTGATGATGAAACTAAGCTCCGCTATTTTGATTTGCCGCTCTGGATGCGGCCCTTGCAGGTGAAGAATATGCTCCTGGGCCGCGTCATTGGTGTAAAGGGGCGGCTAGTCGTCTTAGAAAAAGACGCCACTCTTTACGGCTTTGACCTCAATGATATCTTAGGTGCAGAGGTGCTTCCGATTGGAAGCTCAAAGAGGCAGATATCGCTTCGCACATCCTGAGGATGCGGTCAATTCGGCCAAGCCACGCCAGACGACGTTCAGGGCCGCTTGTTATGTCCTGCCTCGGCCGCTTTTGCTATCACTCTGACGACTCAAACGGATTTGAGGTAGCAAGAACAGCATACGCGTGATCCTATCTCATTCTGGCTGGAAATCATCGAGTGAATACTGGAGCAAAGAGGAGGGGTACGTTATGTGGGCGCCATCAACCTTCGCAAAGGGGGTGAGCTCGTGGGTCGTAGAGCGAGACGCGTCCACAATATGCACGACCTCCCACCCAAGCGTCAGAAGATAGTCAGCGATAATCCGACGATGGCAACGCGTCCAAAGGATTTCAGCACACATTACGGCGGCGGTTCTTTTTGTGGCAAGAGAAGTAAGTTCAGCCAAGGCGTCAGAAAAGGCGTCAGTTAGCGCATAATCCGCGTAGTTCTTGAAACTTTTCACCCTCCACGCAGTGTTTGGCGAATCGTTCGACATCTGAGGTCTGAACCCCCCAAGTCCTTCTCCCATCCAGCAATATTGAATACTTGATCGCGGCAGCTCGTATTCAAGCACTTCCTTGTTGAAGTGAGGATTAGCGAGTGAGTGCGGATGGCTGCGCACGTCGATCACCGTCAAAACGGCATAATGCGACAAAATTGAAATGAATTCCTGCAGCGATCGATTCGAATGTCCCACTGAGTAGATCAGCATCATCGAGCTTCGCCTGTACTACTAGTGCGATAAATACTCTTTACATTTGCTCTTAAGGAGCCGGCATTCATTGACAAGACGAACGGCAGGTCACGCACAAACCGGGCGCGCAAGCAGCCTGGTGGAGCGAGCAAATCTTATATCAGTGGCGCGCTCATCACTTCTTCGGAACATAAACGGCTTCTAAACGCACGGAATAGTTGTGAAAGCCTTTGTGCGTTGACCGCGCTTATTCGCCGCTACCGAAGTCAGCAGATTGTAAAACGGGAGAAGTGTATGAAGGTACCAGACACCGAAGGCAACAGGAAAAGCTGCATTTGTGATAAAGGGGACTGTCCGACGTACAACCAGAACGCGCTAACTGATACGCTTTTTTGCGCTATCGGCGCAAGTCCGAAGAATCCACGACGCGTTACGTGTCCGTGTGATGTATGCCCCGTCTGGGCAATGTTTGACCTCGGCGATGCCTACTACTGTATAGAAGGGGCACCTAAGGAATAACGAAGCTTTTAACGCTAAATGTCGCTGGATATTGCGCAGAGAGATCAGCGTAAGAAGCGCCTCTGACAAGACGTCTGCGAAGATAGAAATCGACCACTTTCGTAGTGTCACCGTTGCGTCTCTAAAAGGAGAGCCTCTTTCCGCAGTTCGGGCAGAAGTTGGCCACGTCGCAGTGAATTTTGTCGCGCCTGACAAAAAGGTTTCCTCGTTTGTAAGAGGGATAATAGCGTAGTATTCCAAAGCGCTAGGAATGTGCTCTTTTTGGTTGCACCAAAACCGCACCAAAACCGCACCATTAAAACGTCCAATAAAATTATAGATCTATTTATATTTTAATTAATAAATAATAATTAAGTTCAGTTAATATTAAAGTAACTCTCTTCAGAAAGCAGCCAGATAAAGCTCCCAAAAACACAGTTGGCCTCAAACCTTGTCGCACTTTTTGACGAAGGACTGGTGAAGGTTCCTAAAAGTTCAAAAGAAATTGAAGCGATGGTCGAGGAACTGCTCAACTACGAGATTCACGTGAGCGAGGAAGGACACGATCAATACGGGGCCTTCAAGATCGGAAGCCACGACGATTTAGTATGCGCGCTGAACAGAAAAAAAAGAAATTATGAAGTAAGAGATAAAGAATAGATTAAAGGAACACTCTTTGCTTCATGTCGCTGTTGCCGTGTTGAAGGCCGGTCTGTACACCCTCTATTTGCGTCTGTGATGCACTGCAACCGCCGCTCCCTTGTGTTCTATGACGTCATCATCCTTCTTGTCATCATCCTTCTTTTCTCTGTGATGATGAACGGCTGCGGCTTTTCCCACTGGTCCTACCAAGTTTTTCACCTCCCTTACGTCACTACGATGGGCGTTGATTTAACTATTCTTCTTTTTTATAGCGTAAAAATGAAAAAAAGATAGGATGAGTATGTCCTGCAAAGTACTTTTCATGCCATCACTCTATATGTTTTGCAGTACCCTGTAAATCAAGCCCTGGAATCAAAGGAAATCGAAAAAAGAAATAATAAGCTAGGAGATGAGGAGAGGCTAAAAGGTTCACGCTTAGCTGCTAGGTCAAGGTGTCACAAAATTACGACAGCCGCTCCAATAGCTGAAGTTCATGTTGAAGTGCAAATCAGAAAATGCCCTATACGTACCCCCTCGTCGCTTGCAGATAACAAAGCCAGTTAGTGCCAGCAAAAGCAAAAAAGTCAAGTTGAGGCTTTTATCCATTTTTTCTTTCTTATTCCTCAAGAAATTCTTAAATCCAGTGTTTTCCATGCAATAAAGCTAAATAAATATAACGATTAAACGTATTCAATAGGAGGTGAAAAAAATGGCGAGAGATAGAGGACTATTCAGCGGTATTGGGATGGTACTGCTTGCTGTTATACTTGCAATCGTTTTACTGATTCTTCCAGGTATAGTACTTTGGATAGCTTGGCTTGCAGTTATCATATTGTTCTTGGGTGGAATTGCTGCCGTATTCACCCGACGACGATAATCCAGTTATAACCTTGAATACACAAGATTTCTTTTTTTTCTTTGGGCTTAGGTTTGAGTATCTTGCAGTGTTTTCTTAGTATCGTGGATTCCTTTCACTACGCTTCACCTTCGTGTTTGAAGGCGCATGTAGGCTGCTTTAGTAGGTGCTTCCATTCAATCTGAAGCCGGTACGAGCTGCCAGCTACGGGTCGAAAAATGATGTAGAAATGCCCAGAAGTCAGTTCAGCTAAACCAGCGTTTCAACAAGTTCAACTGCATCCCACACGAACACCGGACATCGTGCCATCACAACTTTGTTCTTTTTTGCCTCAGCAACCCGTTGCGGGTCTGATAGGTTGTATCCAAGCAGTCCTACAGGTTGACTCAACCTGCGTGGCGTAGCCGCTCACAAGGGCGTTACTCCTCCAATAGGTTCTCACGCAGCCCACAATATTGAAGCGAAAACGAGCATGCAGCACACGAGAATCACTAGGACAGCTGCGGGATTCGAAAGGGCTTTTCGCTCCTTTACGAGGATCATCGCCAATAGAATTATGCCAAGAACAACTAACACGGGATTCATTTAATCCTCCTTTTGACGTTTGTCGGAACAGCTAGCGTCTCACGACGTGCGGATTGCACGTCTAGCTGTTACTCAGAGTAATATATCTCAACACCCAATTGAAGGTTTTGCTTTGACTCTCTGTGGTACATGAGATGCTCACGGCGCCTCTCAGTTTATAGCCCCAAGAAAGATTGATGCTTTATCGTGCTGAACGTGTCGAACGTGAAGGTGCAGGCGGTGCTTAGAAGGAATAACAGTCAATTCAGAAGTGAGAAATAACCCGCTTGCGTAGGTTAGCCTAACGTTTTAATCCCGCTTTCTTTTTTTGTTCAAGGTCACTAGATACATGTCGTGCGAGCATATAGTGTATCTCGTCAGATGCGGCGTGGATCATACCTTATTCCCGGGGCAGGGGCCAACCTTTGATTGGCATTAGGTCGGGTTTACATACGTCGTGCTACCGCTTGGCAGTGAGGCAACGCCGGTGTATGTGGCTGTGATAGTGCTTGTGCTGTGGCTGTACAGCCCAACGATATCCATCCCGTTAGCATCAAGCGTGAGTACATTGCCTGTGGCATAGGACGTTGGCACGCCGTTGATGCTCCAGCTTATTTGATTAGTTGTTATCGGCTGTCCGTTTAGGTAAACTGTAGCCGTCCACTCGCTGCCTTTAACAGGGTAGCTGTGTGTGTAGTTGTCATAGTAAGGTGATAGCCACTGCGTCGGCCCTGTAACTGTTACGGTGTACACTGGTGCTGGTGAGGGAGTAACTGAGGGTGTTGGTGAGGGTGTCGGAGTTGGCGTAGGTGTAGGGGAGGCCGTGGGAACGATAGAGGGCGACGGTGTAGCCGAAGGCGTTGCCGTAGGCGTTGCGGATGCGGAAGCTGAAACAGAAGTTGATGCTGTCGTTGATGCTGCTTGTGATGCGTTGTCTGCTGCTTGATTGCTGCTAGTTGACGATGTGCAGCCAGCCACACTCACGATAAGCACCGCGACGACGCCTAGCATCAAAACCATTTTTACCATAGTTTTCGTCATTTATCGCCCCCCTTGACGAAAAAATGAATCAAAAAGGCAAACGGCGGGGGTATAGCTTAAGTGTTGTCTTTTTCTAAAAAAGAAGAAAGAAAAGAAGGTAAACTGGTTTGGACCAAAAATTCAAAGGAAATCGAAAAAAGAAATAATGAGCCCCCGTTACCACGCCACATAGCGCGGACGGCGGTACTCCTCACAATATGGAACGTGCTCTTTATCGCCACGCAGCTTACAATGAGCGTACTTCTCGCTATTCCGACAGCGGCAAACTCGCGGATATAGCCTACTATGATAAAATACGGCAAAGTCAGAAATCGAGATAAAATGTCAGTAGAGAGTATAGGTGACTATGCAGGTCTCTGTTATCGTTCCTACTTATAACGAAAAAGAAAATATAGAGTCCCTGATCACCCAATTACTCGCTCTGCTGACGGGAGTGCACATCATTGTGGTGGACGACAATTCTCCCGACGGCACCGGCGAAATCGCCGACCGGTTAGCGGTGGAAAATGCCGGACGGGTGAGCGTCATTCACCGTCTTGGTAAGCTGGGGCTAGGCACAGCTTACATCGCCGGCTTTAAAGAGGCGCTTGCCGAAGGAGCTGATCTCGTCTGTTCCATGGACGCCGATTTTTCCCACAACCCGCGCGACGTTCCCGATATCGTCGATAAAATTAACCAGGGGTACGATCTCGTCATCGGCTCGCGCTACGTGCGGGGTGGGGGGTCCACCCAGACTCTCGACCGCAAGGTGTTGAGTTGGAGCGCGAATACGATCACGCGTGAGCTACTGGGGCTGCACACCCACGATACGACGGCAGGTTTTCGTTGTTATCGCCGCCAGGCATTAGAGAGCCTAGATTTAGATAACATCAAATCGAGCGGCTATTCTTTCGCGTTCGAAATGCTTTTCAGAGTTGAGCGACGCGGTTGGAAGGTGGGAGACGTGCCTATCATTTTCCAAGACCGCCGCATGGGGGCCTCCAAGATCTCCAGGAGCGAGATTGTCAAGGCGGCGAGGATGGTGCTGTGGTTGGTTATCGATACCCATTTGCGGCCGCGTTCCCGCCCATGCACCCGCTCTTGACCAAAAGATCTTCACTCAGGTGTCTGTTGTCGGTGCTAGCTGAAATCAGAGGATGAGATGCGGCCAAAGCCGACGACGCCGGAAAAAGTTTTCTATGCCGCTTCGAAGCCACTTTCGCAGCCGCTGACCTATGAGGTTTCATATGCCTGGTCAGTCGACGGAAATGGGGTGGGTGGCGCGGCCACTGCCGACATTTGGACGAATAATCTGTCGCCGGGAACGCACAGTATAGAAGTAGTCTCAAGCGTCGGCCTTACGCTGACGGGTTCGTTTACCGTGATATAAGGAGGCACAAAATGAAGCGTATTTTGATACTGCTTTCAATTCTCGCCCTTATTGTGGGTGCGGCAGGCTGCACATCATCAACTAGCAGCAACCAAGCCGGCGTCAACATATACAGGGAGCTTTGAATTGGTGACGTCGCTGAATAGCAGCACCTGAGAATTCCCAAAAGCGTCGCACGGACCGACGGAGAGCTAATGCCCGTGCGGTGCCGGCCGAAGCTCACATATGAGTTGTAGATATCCGGGCAGTGTAGTCGCCGGCCGAAGCTCATATGTGAGTTGTTGGTACCCTTGCGGCGCGGTCGTCTGTGGCTTTGTGCGATAATCTACCCGTTGAATCCCTACTTGTTCCATCCGACACTGATAGCACATTTCTGAACCGAGCTCGGCGTTTCCGGGCCCAAGTCTTGCTTCGCATCGAGTACAGTGAGAGGGGCGCATAGTTTCACGCTTTAATCAATTAATCACGTATACAGGTGGCTGCGGTATCGAGCAATAGTCGCACCGCACCGGCTTATCTAGTCGGTGATGCGCTAATACGTGAGCCCCTGCCTCACCGCCAGCTAGGTCTCCGCGGTGTTAACTCTTCCGCTTTTGTCCTACGGGTGACAGCTCAGGCTTGCCCGGTATGGCTTTCTCGCAGCGATGACAATTCATCATATAAGTGCATTTCATGAAAAGCTGCGTAAAGAGTACTATGATGCAGTGGGAAACTAACCGGTCGATTTGCTCCTCCGACGCACTTTGCATGCTATATCTCCAAAATGACGTTATGTGTTGGTCACAAATTCTGGCCCAAAAATCAAAGGAAATCGAAAAAAGGGCGCCGGCACACAGTGGATCGCAAAGGAGTATCAAAATTAATACAACATTGTGGATATGTATCTCATATGAATGAAATCGAAGAGATTGTTTCCAACAATCTGAATATTTACAAAAAATTTATTGATGGTTTTAATTTTAGCAATAAATATGTGAAATGTCTCCTTTTAAATGCATACAATCATTTTTTGGCAGCTAAAATTCTGGCAGATACAGGATTAAGGTGCCAGTCTTTTAATTGTTTGAGAATGGGATTAGAGAGCGAATGGTTAGGGATTTGCCTTGTAACCGATTCTGTATTATCACTACAATGGGCATTCGGTACTGGAGATGAATAAACTTTCAAAAAGATAAAGAAATTTGAGATCCCGCAAGATTTACGCCGTGAAATTTCAAAAATTTCGCATGCTCGAATTGCAGAAAAAGACAGAAATGAAATATATTGGGCATTGTCGGATAAAAGTCATACAAAACTTGCAAGTTGCGCCGCATTAATAATAGATCCAAAATCTTCTGATCAATCAGAAGGTAAAGTTGAGTGTATTCCAGCAGGTGGCCTTAAAGGGAAGACAAATATCTCAAAGCATCTAAGCGCGGTTCAAGTAGTTCAGGAATTTGCGATTGCGGAGCTTGAAGATAGTCTCGGTGTTAGACTTCTACCTAATGATTGGAAATACATTCGAGCTAAACTATTTGAAATTAGTCAGAGTGGATTTCAAAATGCCAATGGGGATTTTGAACCGTTTATAAGTTCAAAAAATCGGCCGGGTTCCGATCCTATTTGTGCTGCTGCGTATGCAGAAGCAATTCGAAATCAATCATTTAAATAAAATTTGTTGGCGCTATGGTTAAACTTCGGTGCAAGCGCTCTTTGGCCTCCTCGTCTGGGGAACCTTTATCGCGACGCTGACAGGGAAGTTCGGAAGATAGCACTGATACTTTTCATGCCATCACTCTATCTGTTTTGCAGTACCCTGTAAATCAAGCCCTGGAATCAAAGGAAATCGCAAAAAGAGTAGGCCTTATTGCCTCTGAAAGGGACACTTTACCCGATCACTTGCTGCGTTTAAATCGGGACCAAAAAGAGCGCTCCATTGCTGTTTACTATTTTAAGCTTGTTTGGAGTTCGCCTCCAAGAATAACGGCCATTTTGTCGCTAATATTGGCGTCAGAACAAAGCGATCGTGAATTATGCGATGCAGTCCATGTGATTAGCACCGAGTAGGAGAGAGTAAAGCCACGATACTACGGCACTAAGACAGTATCAATAATGTGGATGACACCGTTGGTGCCTTCAATATCGGCCTCTTTTACCACCGCGTCATTGACCATTATGCCGTGGCGCAACCAGTGATGCTCCTCAATCTTGAGCGTTGCCCCTTGCATGGTGGTAACGCTTTTTTCTTTGCGCAAGTTCGAGGTCACAAGCTTCTCTGGAACGACGTGATAGGTCAAGATGTTCTTCGCTTTGTCAGCGTCTTCGAGCGCACTCATTATCGTGCTTCCTTGAAGCTTATCGAACGCTTCGTTCTCAGGAGCAAAAAGCGTAATCCCTTGGGCATTTTTAAGGGTATCGGC
>PLGY01000053.1 GCA_003139855.1 Candidatus Methanoflorens stordalenmirensis | reverse complement strand
ACGATTAATTTATGGTCAACGTAGTCTCGCATTCCCGCCTCTAGTTTGACTCAAGCGCTATTATAAGTATCCGTGGTTGTGGCGTGCTGCTTTTTTTGTCACTCTGTGGAAAGGCGCGGACCTATATGCTTATGAGCTAAAAAGCTAAATCCACGGCTTGCAGAGCTTTCAGCAGTGACGCCTGACAGGAGGTAATCGTGCAAAAAGCGTACGACGATTTAAAGGATCTAGTTAAGAAATACGCCTTCTTCTCTGATGGCCCGTACCGATTGTCGGGAGGGGCGCTAAGCGATTTTTACTTCGACTTGCGCCGCGTCACGATGCACCCTCGCGGCGCGTCCTTGGTTTCCGAACTCATGTTAGAGCGGTTGGGCAGCGTAGATGCTGTAGGGGGAATGGAGAGCGGTGCGATACCCATCGCTACGGCAATCGCCCTTAAATCAGGCACGGTGCGCGCTTTTTTTGTGAGAAAGGCGGAGAAGAAACACGGAAGGATGCGCCGCACAGAGGGATGTATAAGGCACGGGGATATCGTTGCGTTCGTTGAGGACGTTGCGACAAGCGGGGAATCAGTGCTCTCAGGAATAGCTGCAGTTGAGCAGCTTGGCTGCACGATTGCAAAAGTGATGTGCATTTTGGATCGCGAGAGCGGCGCGAAAGAACGGATAGGGTCGAGCGGTTATCCGTTTGAAGCCTTGTTCGTGGCGAGTGACTTTGTCGGGTGACGAATTCTTTGCATAGATCATCATTAGGCCGTGACTTAGAGCACGGCAGAACTGGCAAGTCTTTATTGCGCTGTCGTCCAAGTCACGCACAGCGGCGTCCGCCCGGGGCTTGGTTATATGGGTCGCTCACGTGAGTTCTCAACAGTCATCGCACCCGAGCAACGAGTTGACAAGGCTTATCCGTGCCGACAGCATATACGGTGTCCGAGAATCGCGATAACCCAGACTAGTGGCAAGAATGCCAGTGCATCGCGTGGTTTATGAACATGAACAAAAGCGACGATACTGAACTGTCTTGTGAGAAGTGCGGGACTGCATTAAGCGCGGACACTGCGAGCAGATCTATACTTACTGACGGGCATGTACACGTTTTCTGTCAAAGCTGCATACAGCATCTGCTTATCGTCAAAGATGGTTCAATACACTTCTAGGGTAACCCGTCACCTCGTAACGTTGAAATCGTGCGGTCGACGATTAGTAGACGCCATGGAGACACAGGAACCTGAAGCACGCCTAGTAGCGCGCTTTTTTTACCTTGTTCACCTTAAAACAAGTCCGTTGGACTAAATATCGAAGACCACCCCTCCGTTGATCTTGGCTTCTTCCGTGGGTAGTGATTGACCCAAACACGCGCGCGAAGCCCAAGCATAGTCTGATCTATGTCGTGTCTGCGGACGATGTCGCGAGAGGGCAAGTGAACGCGCCGAATACCGCTGTACCGAATGCGCTGCCAGCGCCAGAGGTGGTTATGCACGTGGCGACGAAGTTGCTCGCAGAAATTGCCGCTGGACAACACCCCCGCGTAAATCGTGAACACGTATGCGTGAGTTAAGCGGTGGTCTACGCAACCCCATAACCGGCTTCATTCTTTTTTGAGAAGCGGAAGGCGCGGCGAACGCGGTGAGGCGGTGATGATTGTGTGGCTCTCAAGTGCTGCTTCAGGCGAATCTGCTTTGCGTTGCGCAGCCGGCAACGCGGCAGCTTCGCTAAAAACTGTTTGGAAGCCATTGAGTTCGGCCGTAAGTTGCGCATACTCTTTGCGCAACTCTTTGAGCGCCTTGGAGACACGCTGGTCGCTTCCTGCTGCCATCGCCTCAAAACGCTTGACCACGATGGCTTCAAAATCAGAAAGAGTGAGTTGGTGTAAGGTAGGAACGAAGCTCATGATCTCTAAGTTTAATGCCCGCTGCGGTATAACAAGTTCAAGCCCGCGTCGACCGATACGCTCCTCTGTGATAAGCTCTCTGCTCTTGATCCGACGCTTTACGGTCGCAGTCGAAACGCCCAGGAGTTTAGCAGCCTCCTTTACTGTAAAGCAACGTTCTTTGTTAATCATTTATGCACGCCACTATCGCTTAGCCAGGGACGTCGCCTTCTCAGGTGTGCCATTTGCCTTCAACAAGGTCGTCCAAAGCTCTGGATGAATTTGAACTCGTTCGTTTGACCAGTCACCCAAAACCAGGCGTCCGCCGTTTCGCGCGTCGCGTGCGATTTGCTGAATTCTTCGAGACAATCGCTTCACTTTTCCTATGAGAACATGATTTTTGCGCCGTTAAGACAGTTTAGTCAGCGTTAGGTCGGTCGTCACGTCCTGCCGCGCTGCGTGACGTGTTCGATTAAGTTTAGAGTCTCTCGTGCTATGTTGATTGCTGGCGGGGGCAATTCGGCACTATACCCGCCAAGTGGGGAGCAATGCTCGTGCGCTGCGGATTAATGGCGTAGCTATCGATGAAACAACAGAAATATCTTACGAATCCTTCTTGCACCAGAGGAGCCACCGCGGCTTCGAATTCGCGCCGCCGGTCTTTCTTGCGTTGCGCCTTTAAGAAAGGAGCTAAGTCCTCAAGTAAGACCTCGGAGTGCATTGCACGAGGGCTGACCGGCATCAGCTCCGTTAGTATCGCCAGCTGGAGCTTGCTCATCTCTTGGAGCTTCTTGAGATCGTCCTGGTTTCGTTCGAGCTGAGCTCGCTTCGTTGCCGCCTCCTCGTGCGCGGTATCCGTCTGCGACCGACGGTTGTCTGCGATTGCGCACGAGTTGATATGGGGTCCTTTTTTGGCTCGAAGCATCTGTTTCGACACAGTAGGTCGACGTCTTTGAATAAAACGTTTTACCTGACGGCCTCCGTACGCCGGAGAGAAGCTATTTGGGTGGCAAGATAGAAATAGATGAGCGCGGCTGGTAGCGTCAGCTCGCCGCGGTTCACTTAGCGAAACTCTTGTATACAATGATATGTTTTATATCTAAAGATATATCGGAGCGCGAATATGCCGTACGAAGTATCGATCCACAAATGCGATTCTTACGATGATCCGAAGGTCAGTAAGGCCATCGAAGCCAGCCTCGCACCTCTAGGGGGGCTCGAGTCGGTCGTCAAGGCGACCGATCGCGTGCTGATCAAGCTGAATCTGTTGTCGGCGAAGCCACCAGAAGCTGCTGTGACCACGCATCCTGCAATAGTAAGGGCGACGATTAAGCTAGTCCAAGAGCTGGGAGCGACGCCGGTGGTCGGGGATTCTCCCGGCGGCGGAAGCACCCTTGCGTCGTATAAGACACTGCTCGAAAAGACGGGAATTCGGCAGGTGGTTGAGGACACCGGCTGCGAATTGGTCCGATTTGACGATGCCACACTGCAAGTTGCCTCAGACAAAGCCAAGACGTTTAAGAACCTCACGCTGGCTAAAGCGATTACCGAAGCAGACGTGATAATCGGCCTTCCGAAGCTTAAGACGCACAGCCTCACGTACTACACCGGGGCCGTCAAGCTCCATTATGGCTATATACCCGGAGTGTCCAAGGTCGAGTATCATCTGCACACCGCCCAGGACATAAACCTGTTTGCTGATCTGCTGCTGGATTTACACGTAACGTTCCCGCCCGCTCTCACGATTATGGATGCGATCGTGGGTATGGAGGGCGATGGCCCCTCTAACGGGAACCCGCGCAAAATTGGGTTACTGCTCGCGAGCAAAAGCTGCACGGCGCTGGACTATGTGGCGGTAACAATCGCAGGGTTTGACCCCATGTCGGTCCCGACGGTGAAAATGGCACAGGAGCGAGGCATCGGGCCAGCGCGCCTAGAAGACATCGAACTGTTTGGAGAGCAGGTTGAGCCCCTCATTATGCGTGATTTTGAGAAACCGTCAACCGCACCGACGAGAGTACCACAGTTTCTCCTCAACAGCTTCAAGAGGGTCTTCGCTGTAAAACCTGTCGTCAACGCCTCTAAATGCATCCGGTGCGCAGAATGCTTCAGGGACTGCCCGCCGAAAGCAATAACGTTCACAAAAGCCGCAGGGCCGAAGATAGATTACGGCAAATGCATACGCTGCTATTGCTGTCAGGAACTGTGTCCTGAGGGCGCTATTACCGTATCCTCCACTCCGATGATGAGAAGGCTCATCAAACGGATGCCGGGCACGTAATCGTAGTAGTAGTTGATGTGCGGGTAGCCGTGCACGTCAATGGCGAGCGAGTTGATGATTCCCACGTTACTACGTCTACGGTGGTGGTGTGCCAGCCTGCAGCGTCTTGGTAGGCGTGCTTGAATTGAGTTGTTGGTGCCCAGGCCGACAGTTGCCGGTCTTGGTCGGCGTATACTGTTTAGCGTGCCAATATGCGGCGATCATACGCCTTGCGGCACAAGCCACGCTGCATAAGACCTTATATGATTGAAACATATACTCTGTACCAACAAAAACGGAGGTGAAACATGTACAGATCGAATCAAAGCTCTTTCGGTGGCAGCAGCAGCAGTTTTAACAAGTACGGCAGCGGATCGTTTAACGATGCTCCTGTGGACGTCGGCAAACAATACGATGTGAAGATTGAAGACACTGCCAGACAAGGGGATGGCATTGCGCGCATTAGTGGTCTTGTGATTTTTGTGCCAAACACCAAGGTCAATGACTCAGTTAAGATTGAAATCAAATCTATAAAGCGCAACTGTGCGGTCGCTGAGGTCGTCGAAGTTCCTGAGGAAGTAGAATCCTTAGGGGAAGTCGAGTAACCTCGATTATCTATCTGCGTTGTT
This sequence comes from Candidatus Methanoflorens stordalenmirensis, assembly GCA_003139855.1. GTDB lineage: Archaea > Halobacteriota > Bog-38 > Methanoflorentales > Methanoflorentaceae > Methanoflorens > Methanoflorens stordalenmirensis. The sequence goes on along the minus strand of PLGY01000053.1, from coordinate 5,780 downwards.
TTTGAAGATGGATCGACTGCATTGTTGTTGTTGTGGGGTTTTGGCCTCTGGTAATTGACGAGGATGTTGTTTTTCCATCAGTTTTTCCTTTAACGATCACTTTTTTTGAACGATTTCGAATTGTACTCAAATTCTTGGGTTCATCTGACCGTACTCTATAGGCAAGCGTCTATATTGAGAACGTTTGCTTGAGGCGCGCCGCTACCAGCGAATCGCCCCAAAACGGATCTCGTGATCTTTCGATGGAAGCACGTGCGCACCGGCAGCATCGGCACTAGCAAAGGTCGGGGATCCGTGAGAGGGAACCATTGATACGGATGCTCGATGACGAAGTGCCTCGGGTTCGAACCGCCGCCACGTATGCGCTGGGAGGGATTGGTGATACGCGAGCGGTTGAGCGTTGGCAGTCGAGTTGACCTCTGAAGACAAGGAGATAAGTCTCTCTGCGGCTTCGGCACTCAGGCAAATTGATGATACGGGAGCTGTGGGGCCGCTCATCCAGGCATTGGCTGACTCAGACAGCACGGTTCGGGGGGAACGGCGCGTATGTCTCAGCCAGATCGGTGATATGAGAGCCGTGCAACCGCTTATTAAGGCCTTGCTGAGCGAACAAAGCAAAATGCCGCATCAGACGGTGAAGAGGCTCTCCAGAAGCTTGCGGGCGCGAAGGACACGGACATAGCGTAAATTTACTCGTGAAGGGTTTCTTGGTCTTTTTTTGAGAAGCGGCGCCGAAGGATTGAGCCGTACTAGAAAAAGGATTGGCTAGCTACGTGCTGTCGGATCGGTGCAGCGCATACGCTGCGTAGACCAAAAGCGTGCTCTCAACATCCAGGCGTGCGGCCAATCCACCCTAAGAAGAATAATGTTCTCTCCCCTTGGGTGGGTGGGTAACGAATGCGCGCTTCCATTGGGAACCATGCAGTCCTTGGATTCTGAAAATAACGTTCCTCGTAGCCGATTCAAGGCCTGTGTAGTTGCATCGACCTGATGGTAATTCACTGCAGAGCGGTCAGCGTGCCTTTGAACAAACGGGAGCTTCTTTCAAACCTTTTTGCAAATGAAGAGCATTCCCTCACTTAACGAGACCGGCAATATTGACCCAAGTGCTCCCCGTAGATTACTGAAACCGATCCTTTCTTTCTTTTGAGGATCTAATCCGCGGTACAGCGATTCGATATAAGAATAGCCGTAGGACTTCTCTATGCGGAACCCATAATGGCCGAGGAGCCCTTTCATTCCCCTGAAGGTTAAGACGCTTGTGTGTCCTCGGTCTGCAATTTCAACCTTGGAAAGGGATCCAAATTTGTAGGCGCTCGGATCATAGTTAAAAGGATTGTACCCAAAAAGAAATGTAATCCGGCTGTATATGTCAGCCAAGTTTGGGGTGGACAGAATGAACAATCCATCACTTCGGAGGATTCTAGAGACCTCCGAAAGCAAGCTTGCCGGCTCTGTCAGGTGTTCGACCAACTCGAACGATATGACCGCATCCCAAGCTTCGTCGCAAAACGGCAATTGTAGCGCATTTGCGACTATCGATTGACACCCTCTAACACTGTGTCGTTCGATATTGAGGAGGTACAGCTCACTAGGGCTAACTGCAGATAGTAGCAAATCATAATATTCACAGATCCCCCCGATGTCTATGACTTTGCTGCCCTCTCGAAGTGAGTGGTGTGGACGTATCTTTAAGTAGTCCTTAAGCAGTCCAATCTTTCTGACGAGGGGGACGTTCATTGCGTTCAAGTCTTTAAAAGCTCATCCTTCTTAAACGCTTAATGCTCCACCTAAGATAACATGAAGGATGACTCTACCCAACTTCTTGACAAGCGTTTTCATTTCTTTAGCCTTAAAGTCGCAAAATGAATACAAGAAGCGTATAGACAGGCCCGCATGCAGAAGACCTTTTGTTTATAAAAAAAAGTGAGCAGTTGCGCTTATTTGTCGTTAAGCGCTCCTCCGCAGCTAAACGACAACACTTAAGCCACGTCACCGCCGTGTTATCTTCGTGATTAATTTTTCCGTCAAGGGGCGGCGTATATGGTAAAAAAGTTGTTAGTTATCCTGGTGCTTGTTATGATTGCTTCGCTTTCGGTGTGCGGTTGCACTACTACCACAAACAACAACACGGCGACAACCCCCCCCACGACGCACGATGCACTGCTTGAGAAGCTTGTCAATGCTACGAAGGAGGAAGTATATGGGAACGCGTCATATACGGTTCAGTCGTGGGATGTGACGTGGAACAACGGCACGAGCGTTACCATCCTTGGAACGGTCGAAGAGACGTCTACGGGAATAACGGCTGCAGCAAACAGCACGTTTATGTCATTCCCTACAACGCAGGACGCCACGAACTTTCTTAACGTATTTAACAAGACGAATTACAGCTTGACGAGCACGGATTACGCGAGCGACACGAGCAACATCTATTACAACGCGACGGGGCATGCTCCCAGCGTTTATAACGAGTACACCTACACGGAGGGCAGCATATTGAGCGGCTCCTTTAAGGTAAACGAGCTCATACAGTTCGACAGTGTTATCCTGATGGGAACGGCGACCGCGACCTTGTAGAAGTAGTTACTTGTACAGGGCACCGGACGCCCTGAGTCTTTGTGGTGGATTCGAGCCTAGCAAGGAACCCTTTATATACAAAAAAGTGAGCAGTTGCGCTTATTTTGTCGCTGCGCGAACTGATTTGAGACCCTCGGCATACTTGATGCAGCAGGCGTTGACGGTGCGTTTGTGTTTACTTTTGCCTTCCCTATCTACACGTATGATAGCGATCCCCGATACGACCTCGATATAGTCAGCACCAGCTTGGTCAAAAGCTATGGCGGCGGAAAACATGGCACAACATATCCAGACATGCTGTGGGAACCAAAGAAGTTCAGAGCGGTGGCCGAGTACTTCGCCAAACAATAGGCATATCGGCGCGATTCTGATGGTTGAATTCGTACCTCCGCGGTCACGTTCCTTCCTGCACAGCGTCGCTCAGCGAGCAACCATTCATCGTGATGAAAAGCGTGACAGCGCCGCGTTTGATCAAATCGCTGACCGCTTGCGCGGGTTATTCCAGTCCTAATCTGAAATGCGGGCGTAGAACTGGTCTCCATTTCAAGGACATGAGGAGTTCAACCAGCGGACCACGAGACTAGGTACGAAGCTGACTTGACGCGACAGGGGTTTTATTCCTGTTCTGTCTGGATAAGTTCAAAAATCGACGAGTTCTCCGGATAGAAAATGGCTTGAACGTCGGTCTTTAATTCGCTAATTTTCCCTCGCATAGTATCGGTCATCTGGGACGTGTCGTCGTAGTAGAGGCGTTGCTTGCACACAGGGCACACAAATTCGTATCCACACATGTAGCCACTCGCCATGTCAAACGTGTAGCGGCCGCAGTGGTTGTCACAAGTGTAATAGGCCGTGTTCAGCTCTCCATCCAGCCACGTCTCGAGCTTTGAGATAAGCTTTTGAGCATCATCAGCGACGCGACGCTCAATGTCCTCAAAGTCTACGCGCCATCGATACAGCATCCATCCAGTTTCTTTGTCGCGCTGAAGCGTATAGAAGGCGAGGCGATGTTCGTACAAAGTGAATAGCGTCCGCCTCACAATGTTCAGTTCAGAACCGGTTTCTTCTGCTATCTGCTGGTCCGTCAACTCGTTTTTTGAAAGTCGCTTGATCATTTCAAGCCCCGGTTGACCAACCAACTTCTCGAGATACGCCAGCGTTGCTTTGTCTTCTTTGTTTTTGTTCACTAGTGATATATGGACTCGCACCGCCTTATAGTTGCTGCCGCTGCAAAGTTCCTCGACTGCGTTCGTAGATTCAAAAAGCGCACAGAAGTGATGGGGCAACCATATTGCAGGTGTAATTTGCTTTTGCACGATGGACAAAGATTTTGCTGCAGTGAATCTCGTGCAGCACGAATTCTGGTAAATCAACGAAGGGCTAGGTATTGATGGCAGCTAGCACACTAATAAGCGCCTAGTCAGCGCTTTCGCTTAGTCGTTGCGGCCGGAAGAAGTGAAACTCTCTGCGACGTCCCTCGCGAAATGCCATTGCCTGCAGCCCCCATTTAACTTGAAATGGGAAGCCGATATCGCGTCACGCTTTTGCAGCGGCTCAAAAATCAAAGGAAAGCGGAAAACAAACATGTAAAATCGAGCTGGAACAGCGACTGCTCCACACACAGAGAAAAAGAACTGGACAACTGAACGTGTTGAGTGAGTTGCGTTGCCTCTTTCTATATGCCATAGAGCCGAAGAAAGAAGCGCACCAAAGAGCGATCGCGGCTATAAACCCACGCAAATTAATCATTGTGCACACTCAACATTCTGAAGTTTTAGAGAATAGGAGCCGTCCGGTTGCTTTATAATGTGAAGGCTCTGCGCCATTCAAACTCTGGAAAAAAGAGCCACTGAAAGAAAAAGAAAGGAGTTACCTCTCAATCATAGGCAAAAAACGCGCCTTTGGTTATATCTCCTCAAGCTCCTCAATCTTCTCCTCAAGCTCCTCAATCTTCTCCACTGCCCCTTTCGAGTGCGTGATATCCTCCTCTAATTGCTCGCTATTGGTTTCTATTACCTCCTCCATCATTGCATCCTCGACCAGTTCCTCGCGCTTCAGTCCCTCCTCCAAATAATGCGCGTACACTTCCTTAAGTAGGTCGATCTCGCGCTGGAGCCGCTTAAGCTCGCTCAAGATAAACTCCTCTTTATCGGTCATTTATATTTACCCTCTTTCCGCTGGCAAGTGTCCCATTAGTATAAAAAAGATCAAAAAAACCTATAATGATAAGCGTGAGACCAATAAACCACATAATAGCGCGGTCATACTTTACACACTTAACGTCCCGGCTTGGATAAAAATGCGGTTCCAGGATGGTCATCGGTAACCTTTATGACGGTTTTTTATTACGTCGTGTACATGACACGGTGGGGGCGTCGGTACTGATCACAATAAGGTACGCAATCCTTGTCACCGCGCAGCTTACAACCGTTATACTTCTCGCACCGTCTACAATCCATCATCGTTACAAGCGAGTTGTTCTGCTGGCCTGTTAAAACTATCTCGTCTTTGCATTCGGTCTTGCGTCAACTAGCAGACCCGCAAGCCGAACTGCAAGCAAAGGATTGGGAAAAGAACATTGATGGCCAAGAGAAATTGCATGAACTTGTCGCAAACAGCCCAAGAGCTAAAGAACACGTTAAAGCCCCCATAGACATCGCTTATCAAAGAAGCGGGCCGGATTGCTTCCCCGGGCTTCGGAGTGATGGCGATAAGCAGGACTGAGTTTTGTCTTCCGCCAGATCTCGGCGTTCTTAATTGGTATCTCTTGCAAGTAGAGCAGGGCAACATCAAGCGGCTCATTATCGATGCCGCCTCGACTAGGGCAGTGGTATGTCTTGCCGTTCTTCTGCAGCTTTCTGATTACCAAAAGGAAAGTTCCTTGCGTTTTTCACTGTATATATTATATATTCATTTGCGGTAGATTTGACGCTGATGATGAAGATTGTCCTGTAGAAAAATCCCATGCGGGCAACACTCAGGTTTTGTCTCAGGACGCACGACATTAAGGGGTGTACTATGACAAAAGTCATCGCTATCAACGGAAGCGCACGGAAGGACGGCAACACTGCCATCCTAATTCGACACATGCTCGAAGAACTCGAAAGCGAAGGCATTGAGACCAAACTGGTCCAGCTTGCCGGCAAAACGATCCGGGGCTGCACAGCGTGCATGAAATGCTTTGAAAACAGAGACCGGCG
>PLGY01000042.1 GCA_003139855.1 Candidatus Methanoflorens stordalenmirensis | reverse complement strand
GTGACCGCTTCCTCAATGCTAGCAATGATGAACCGCGCCCAATAGCGAGGAGGAGTCCGAGCGGTGTGGGGGTGGTCGGGAATCCGGTGTGCGGGGACCTCATGCAGATTCAGATCAAGGTGGAAGACGGGATTCTCACGGACGTCAAGTTTAAGACGTTCGGCTGCGGGGCGGCCATAGCGACGAGCAGCATGGTAACGGATCTGGCAATCGGAAAGACGATTGAGGGGGCGCTGAAGATAACGCGAAGCGACGTGGCTGAGAACCTTGGAGGGTTGTCTCCGGTGAAGATGCCCTGCACACGGCGATTGAAGATTATTTGAAGAAAGAGGGGCGCGGCGAGTGGTTCGACGGTAAGACAAAGGGCACAAAGAAGGAGAGTTGAACAAAAAAGGGTGCGCGTCGGCGGCGGGCCGCCTAGCGCTGCATATCACTACAGTCCCTGCTCATATCACTACAGTCCCTGCTCATATCACTACAGTCCCTGCTCATATCACTACAGTCCTAACCCGTGTTTATTTGTTGTGAGATAGCGGCCGTATCGATATTAGGATAGACCCAGCTATTGACTTCAATACCGTTTTTTAGCAAGACAACCGTCAGGTATGCCGTCCCATGGTATGACGCGACTGCGTTGATTTGTGCTACGCCTGTGCGAAGATAGTAGCAGCACTGATATTGGGATATTCCCAAGTACCGACTACAGCACCGTTACTATTCACTAAAACTACTGTAGGATAGCCCCTCACGGTCACCCCAAGTTGTTGGGCAACGGCCGCATTTGTGCTAACAACTGGTGTAAATCCGGGCTGCGCTGCAAGCCGAGCGTAGTCGGAGGTTTGTGAAAATGCCTCGCAGTAAGGACAACCCTCTTCGTAGAAGTAGTAAATCTTGTAACCAGCGGGCAAACCTGAAGCAGAGGCAGTGGGCGTTGCGGTCGGCGTGGGAGTTGCGGTTGCTGCCGCGGTAGCGGCTTGAGATGAAGAATTTGCAGTAGCCGACGCATTCGGTGAGGACGTGGTCGAACTAGTGCATCCTGCTGCGGCTACACACATAAGAAGTGCGGCACATATTGCGATCATTGCTGCTTGTTTTTTCATAAAAAGTAATACCTCGGAAAATGGACGTTCGCTGTTAACACAGAGAAACTTGGCTTAAGCTACATAAGGTTTCTGTATGAGACATCGTTTCACGTGACTGTTAGGGGTTATTTGCCTAGAAAGGGGGCATTTATCGTTTTTTTATCGTCTTCGACATAGTTGGATCCGCGCCAGCGAGGCATGCAGTGGGTTACCTGAACGCTGCCTTGATGCCAGTGACGATGAACCGCGCCCCAATGACAAGGAGGGGGCGCCCGAGCGGTATGGCTGAAACCCGGTGTCCGGGGGCCTCATGCAGATTCAGATCAAGGTGGAAGACGGGATTCTCACGGACGTCAAGTTTAAGACGGGAGNNCCGCCTAACGGCACTTACTACCTCTAAACTAACTTGGGTTCAGCAGACTGGCTATTTGTGCATTGATGCCGGTAGCATCGGTAGCATCGACCCAGCGCCCAACTTCAGTACCGTGGTTCAGCAAGATGAGCGTCGGAATTGTCGTCACGTTGTACTGATCGGTCAGCGGGCTTGTAGCGCTCACGATCGGTGTGAATGTGATCTTACTTGTGTTTTCAAGCTGGTGGTAGCTCGAAGTGCTCTCCAGTGCTTGGCAATAGGGACATGTCGGACTATAGAAGAAGAGCACCGTCAGCTTGGCCGACGTCGCAGACGCAGACGCAGACGCAGACGGCGTCACTATTGAAGCTGAAGTTGAAGCTTGCGCTGAAGTGGTCGTGGTCGAAACGTTCGTAGCATTCGATGATGACGAGGTCGAACTAGTGCATCCGGCTGCGGCTACACAAAAAAGCAATATGGCACATACGGCCAGCATTGCGGCTTGTTTTTGTTCCAACGTTACACCTCTGTAAAATGACGGGTAACTTTGGGTATAAAAACGTGCATCAAGATAATAAGGTTTCTGTATGCGCCATCGTTTTACGTGGCCATAAAGGCTATTTGCCCAGAAAACGGGCGCCATTTGTTCTTTTCTAGCCATGTATCGGGCCATCGGGTTACGGAAACTGTAGGTTAGGACGCAGCCTTGATCCCAGTGAGATGAACCGCACCCGAGCGAGGAGGAGTCCGAGCGGTGTGGGGGTGGTCGGGAACCCGGTGTACGGGCCTCATGCAGATTCAGATCAAGGTGGAAGACGGGATTCTCACGGACGTCAAGTTTAAGACGTTCGGATGCGGAGCGGCCATAGCGACGAGCAGCATGGTAACGGATCTGGCAATCGGAAAGACGATTGAAGGGGCGTTGAAGATAACGCGAAACGACGTGGCTGAGAACCTTGGAGGGTTGTCTCCGGTGAAGATGCCCTGCACACGGCGATTGAAGATTATTTGAAGAGAGGGGGACGCGGCGAGTGGTTCGACGGTAAGACAAAGGGCACAAAGAAGGAGAGTGGAAAAAAGGGTGCGCGTCGGCGGCGGACCGCCTAGCGCGAATGATATCGAGCTGCTTTTAATCCTAACTAAGCGCGCTATTTATTTCAGCAATCACTGGAGCGGTACTCGTAAGACCGACCAATGGGCTCCCTACTTCAGAGCCACCGTTCAAAATGACGAATGTCGGGACTTCTGTGGCCCCGTATGAATGGAGCTCGTTATAACCTGACTGGGTGGTGGTGTCTACCCATTGCACGCTGACCTTACCACCATAGGTCGAAATTTGCTGGACCTGTCCCTCAATCGCTTCGCAATGCGGACAAGTTGGACTATAGAAGAAGAGCACCGTCAAACTTGTCGCTCCTCCCGAAGGAGAGGCCGTAGGCGTTGCGGTTGGCGTGGCTGTCGCGGTTGGCGTGGGCGTTGCGGTTGCTGCTTGAGATGAAGGATTTGCAGTAGCGGATGAATTCGTTGACGACGAAGTCGCACTCGTGCATCCTGCTGCGGCTACGCACATAAGAAGTGCGGCGCATATTGCGATCATTGCTGCTTGTTTTTTCATAAAAGTCATGCCTCGGAAAATGGACGTTCGCTGTGAATGCCGAGACTCTTGCGTCAAGATACATAAGGTTTCTGTTTGAGGCATCGTTTCACGTGACTGTTAGGGGTTATTTGCCTAGAAAGGGGGCCTGTATCTTTCTTTTTTCGATTTCCATATAGTTAGATCATTACCCCAGCGAGGCGTGCAGTGAGTTAAAAGAACGCTGCTTTGATGCCAATGATGCTGAAACTACACCTAATGGCAAGCAGGAAGAGCGCCGCAGTGTGGGGGGATGGTCGGGGGGAAAAGTGCGCGTCGGCGACGGGCGCCTAGCGCGAATAATACCCTTGAGCTAACCGCCTTTGAACAGGCTGGCTATTCGTGCATTGATAGCACCAGCATCGGTGGGAGCGACCCAACGAGCAACTTCGTGGCCGTTGTTCAGCAGGATTAGCGTCGGGATTGTCGTCACATTGTACTGATCGGTCAGTGAGCTCGTATAGCTCTGGATCGGCGTCACGGTGACCTTGCTTGTGTTTTCAAGCTGGTGAAAGCTCGCAGTGCTCTCGAGTGCCTGGCAATAAGGACAATCAGGCTCGTAGAAGAACAGCACCGTCAAGTGTGTCGGCGGCGGCGTTGGTGTTGGTGTGGGCGTCGCGGTTGCGGTAGCTGTTTGAGATGAAGAATTTGGAGTAGCGGACGCAGTCGGCGATGAGGTCGAACTAGTGCATCCTGCTGCGGCTACACACACAAGAAGTGCGGCACATATTGCGATCATTGCTGCCTGTTTTTTCATAAAAAGTAATACCTCGGAAAATGGACGTTCGCTGTTAACAAAAAGACTCTTGGCTTAAGCTACATAAGGTTTCTGTATGGGACATCGTTTCACGTGACCATAGGGGTTATTTTCCCATAAAGGGGCCGCCATTTGTTCTTTTCCAGCCGCCGTGTACTAAGCTATCATGGTACTGAAACAGTGGGCTAAAACGCTGCTTTGATGCCAGTGATGATGAACTGCACCCCAATGGCGAGGAGGAGGAGCCCGAGAACGCGATTGACGACCTTGAACTCTTTTTCTCGGATGCCTCCCGCGATGATGTAGGAGTGAACCATCGCGTAATAGACCACGTAAATTACCACAAAAATGGTCGCTAAAACAACGGCAATTGCGGCCCAGCCCTCTGCGGTAGCATCCCCCATAAGCACAATGACTGTGGTTATGGCCCCGGGACCCGCAATGATTGGGATTGCTAGCGGCGTCACTGCCACATCCTCGGCGTAGGCCTCTGTGCTTTGCGGGACAGGCTGTTTGGTGTAGGACACACGGGCGTAGACCATCTCAATTCCGATCAAAAAGAGGAGGATGCCGCCTCCGATTCGAAGAGCCGCGAGCGTTATCCCAAAAAGCTGCAAGATAACAGGACCCGCTATGGCGAATACCAGCAGGATAACGAGCGCGTACAAAGAGGCGTCACGCGCAATCGCTCGTTGGTGCGCCCGATCAACGTCCTTTATCAGCGAGACGAAGACGAGCGTTACGGTAATAGGATCAATGAGAACGATGATTGAAGAGAAGGTCAACAGAGCAAAGCTTAGCAGATCCATGAGTGTCCCCGGCGCGATGGCCAACGTTATGCTTCACATTTTGCTCTGACATGCCGAGCGTTGCGAGCGTGTGACAGAAGCATCGGCGGGTATATAAGGACATCTTGCGAGGCGTCACCGCATGCCGTCTTCGGGCACCTCCCGCGTGCAAAAATAGAGGCCTGTGAGGCCGCACTCGACCCACACGAGGCACGAGTTGCACGGACATCCCTTCTTCTCTGGAAGCGGGTGACGTTTGCCAAGAGCGCAGAAAAGGCCTCTGCGTAGGTTGTGATGTCTGAATGGGAGGCAATCCTTGGTAGCATAGCCATTTGCCACATCCTTATACGTGTGTCGCACCGTCATTTTTCGGCATAACGCGGAAACGCGCCGTGTGCGGCAAGGCGACATCCAGGATAACGTCGACGCGACAGTCGATAACATGCCGGTTGTTCTCAGGGACGCGCATAGCTCCCCTGTTCGCACTAGAAACCTTTATTAGACGCTGCGAGAGTGGAGCGTACGACGCGAGCTCACGCTCGCAGGATCAGAACGCAGCCATGAAAGTACTCATTACCGGCGCAAGCGGCCTACTCGGCAGCGCCCTCCTCAGAGAGGCGTCGAAACAGGGCACGGCCAGCGTCGCTGCATACAACAGTCGTCCGCTGCACGGCGGCCTCCAGATGGACATCACTCAGCAAGAGCAGGTCCGCACAGCCATAAAGGACGCTGACCCTGACTATGTCATACACGCCGCGGCGTTTACCAACGTCGACGCGTGCGAAGTCGAACCGAAACGTGCGTGGGATGTAAACGCTCTTGGCACTAAGCGCGTCGTTGACGCGTGCGACGAACAAGGCGCGCACGTCGTGTACATTTCGACCGATTTCGTCTTTGATGGGGAGGATGGCCCCTACTCGGAGGACCACCCGACTCACCCCATAAACATCTACGGCGAGTCTAAACTCGCCGGCGAACGATTCACCCTAGCGCACAGCGGCAACGCGGTCGGCCGCGTGTGCGTGCTTTACGGGCCCGACCGACCGAACTTCGTAACGTGGGTTATCGATTCGCTGCGCGCGAACGCGCCGATACACGTGGTCAACGATCAGTACAACACGCCGACCTATGTCGGGAACTGCGCACGTGCTCTCCTACGCATGTGTGAGCGTGGCCTTACGGGCGTCTATCACGTTTCAGGCCGCGAACAAGTCAATCGCTACGACTTTGCCTGCGCGATCGCGGACGTCTTTGGGCTCAATGAAAAGCTTATTAGCGTGACCACCACAGACACATTGCAGCAGCGGGCGCGACGGCCGATAAACTCCTCGCTCAGCGTTGAAAAAGCCGAACGCGCCCTGGGAATGCGCCTTGCGAACGTACGCGAGGGGCTTACCCTTCTACAGGACGAATGGCGATGAAAGGGTTACTACTCTCAGGAGGCAGTGGCACGAGGCTCCGTCCGCTGACCCACAGCGGCCCTAAACAGCTCATCCCCGTCGCGAACAAGCCAGTGCTCATTTACGCACTTGAGGATCTCCAAAGGGCTGGTATCACCGACATTGCAGTCATTCTTGGCCTCAACGGCCGGGAACAGGTCATCGAGCGGATCGGTGACGGGTCGCAGTGCGGCGTGAACGTCACCTACATCGACCAAGGCGCGCCGCTCGGGATCGCGCACGCGGTCGCGTGCGCCGAGGACTTTATGGGTCAAGACCCGTTCGTTGTCTACCTCGGCGACAACATCCTCCGACACGGGATTGCCCCGCTGGTCGCTGAGTTCGATGAGGGAGCGTGCGACGCCGTGGTTGCGCTTCAGAGCGTCGACGACCCAGAACGGTACGGCGTCGCCGAGCTTGACGAAGCGAGCGGTCGACTAATACAGCTCGTTGAGAAGCCTAAAGCGCCTAAAAGCAATCTTGCGCTCGTGGGCGTGTACCTTTTTACCACCCCGATATTCGATGCGATCAGGCAGATCGAACCGTCGTGGCGAAACGAGCTTGAAATCACCGACGCCATACAAAAGCTCATCGATACCCGCTACATCGTAAAGCACCACGTCATCCAGGGATGGTGGAAGGATACCGGCATGCCCGAGGATATCCTCGAGGTCAATCGGCTCCTCCTCGACGATCTCGTCCCGTGCGTCGAGGGCGCCGTCGAGGGCGGTGGCGTGGTCAAGGGCCGGGTATCGATCGGCAGGGGCTCCGTGCTGAAACAAGGGAGCGTGGTGTTCGGCCCGGCCATCATCGGAGAGAACTGCACGATCGACGCAGGGACGTACATCGGCCCGTACACATCAATCGGCGATAACACGCATGTTTCGGGAGCACACATCGAAGATTCGATTGTCATCGGTGATAGCGTCATCACGTGCAAAGAAACGATCGTCGAGAGTTTGATCGGCGACAAGACGCAGATACGATCGACCGATCAGAAGCTGCCGAAGGGCTACCGCCTCATCGTCGGTTCCGGCTCGTCGATTGACTTGTGATCGACCGGCGTAAGCGCGGAAGTTCGACGGCGCTTGAGCCTTATTTTAGCAAAAGAGTTATTACGAGCTCTCTTTATTACCGTATGGTGATCTATGTGGAGGATAGCAACGCAACTATAAGCGAGGTCCTCGCCAACTTGCAGTCCATTTTCAGTGGCGTTGAGTCCCTGGGCAAGGCCGTCGAATTTGGCGACAAAGTCGCCGTCCCTATCTACCAGTTCAACTTCGGAACGGGCGGTGGCGGAGGCGGTGGCGGCCGTGAAAAACGAACGAACGACGCCGTCGGGTTTGGACTCGCTGGAACAATCGGCCCGGTAGCAGTCATTATCCTTGAAAAGGACGTGCCGGGTCCCGGTGGCATACATATTCACGAGTTCAAGGCAAACAAGCTCGGCGAAGCGCTTGCAGAACTTATGCTCCGTTTGTGGAATATGGTCGAGTCACAGATAGGCGGGCGGACGAAACTGTCAGCCGAAAAGAAAGAAAAACTGATGAACATCTGATGGATAACAAAGCATGCCGCAAAAAGAAGAGGTTGAGCACCTCATAAAGACATGTGAAACCGGGAAGGATAGCGTCGCCGCGTTTTCACGCAGCATTGATGATTTTAGCGCAGTGGTCGAAGAACTGCCCGCCGTTGCAAGGCCCCTTGTGAGGCGTGACTTGCAGGCGAACAGCGGCATGAGCGCCGACGAATGGACGACGTTCCTAGAGCGACTCGGCGCGCGCTACGGCGCGATATATGATGAGGCGCGACGCGTTGCTGAGGCGCTGGATGAAGCGAACGACGGCAAAGTCGCTAAAGCGACGGCAGCTCTCAAAGACGCGGCAGCAACGCTCGTAGAAAGCGCTGACGTCGCCGTCGAACAAATGCAGACGATGGAGGCATACCTGGAGGGACTTCCAGCGAAAATCAACATGATACCCGACGCCTTCCTGAAGGCCGACACTCGTGAGGGGCTGGTCAGCTCCATGCCAGGATATGCCGAACGCGCTCGAGCGGTGAAAGAACTTCTTAACGAGACGAAAGAATTACTGAGCTCCGTAATCGCCGGTTAGCCGACGTAATACGTCGATCACTGCGTTTTTATGAGTGTGTAGCCTCGTTGCCGAATTTGAACGGCTAGTCAGGACTCGCGGTAGTGGGAGCGCCTGCAGCAGGTAGTTTTTTTGACAGGCGCCAACCAACCATAGCGTGAGCCCGTCGCGCCAAGCGACTTGTCTATAATGGCGCGCGGGGCAACGGCTTCCCTAGCCAGGTCAGCTACGCCCAAGAGAGACGCGATGCCGGTCCCTGAGCTCCTGCTTCTTGCCTTCGTTCCAGCTTGATACGGCGCTCATGTACCCAGTGACGCGGGCGATGTGTTCCACGTTCTGCGAACCACAGTTGGCACACTCCTCGTGGATGCCCCCTTCGACGTGCGAGTCATCGAGGCACAGCGTCAAATCCCGCCCCGGGGCGAAGTACCCGATCTGCGTGTTCTTGACGATATTCAAGCCGAGCTCCATAAGCCCTTCAGGGTCGGGCTTCGACTCGCCAAGGAACACGTGCGTCAGATCCCCACCGTCAAAGCAGTGGTAAAAGACCTCTTCGTAACGAAGCCGCTCGAATAGGTCGATATCAGCGCTCACCGGGATGTGTGTGCCGTTTGAGTAATAGATCGGCAGATCGCGCGACTTCGACGTTATATACCGCTTGATTGCTTCAGAGACGTTCCCCTCCACGACGCGGCGGCACTTGTCGGTGAACTCAGGGTTGAGCAGATCAGCAACGGCGAGTCGCTGCGCACACGATTCTGCGGGCGTCCGCGCGAGGGCGATCTTGATGCCGTTTTCGCTCCCCACCTGTCGACAGTACGCCTGAAGCTCCGTCATGGCGCGTATCGCGAGTTCCCACGCGGCGGGATCCTCGTGTATGGCGGACCCTGTGTGGTACTTGACCGCGTCATTCACCCCGACTACGCCGATGGTATAGACGAGGCTGTCAAAGTCGTAGAGCTGCGGCCCTCGCTCGCCCGTATTCGGGTCGCGCGGGTGCTGTTGCAGGAAGGGGAGGCGATTGCCCGCGAGGAGCGGTTCCATCCACTTGCGCTTGATCTTGAAGAACTCGACGGCGCAGTCGACGAGGTTCTTGAGGTTATCGATAAAGGCGTCAGTGTCGTGTTCGGCCTTATACGCCGCACGCGGGACGTTGAGCGTGACGACGTGCCACGAGCCCATAGAGAAGTGCGCGCCGTCTCTGAAGTAGAGCTTGTCCTCAAAGTGCTGGTCCTCGTCTCTATCGACCTTGAACATATACGCGCAGCACTGGTAGCAGGAGATGCCCTTGCCCGCGCCACGGTACTCGGGAATCATGTTGTCGAAGTAGGTCGAGCCGAACTCGGCCGAGAGCGTGAACGCGGCCTGGTAGTTGTCCTCAATGGTGGGGATCTCGGGGTGACCGTAGTAAAGGTCCTCGGTGCGCGGCACGATGAATGAGGGCTCGATCGCCACCTCGGGCTTCGGGAAGTTGAATGGCTTGCCCCAGTTATCCCCCGCCGTCATAACCTCCATGATGGCCTTGAAGGCGAGACGCACCTCCCGTTCAAACTCGCCATAGGTTCGCAGCGGAGCCTGCGTGCCATCCCAGACCTTGCCGTGTAGTACTATCGGCTTGTCCTTCCACAGCTCAGGGACGCCCGGGGTGAGCTGCAGGCTGCTGAAGACCATCTGCCCGCCGCGCGCGATGAACACTTGCGTGAGCTCGTAGACCGTCTCTTGCATGAGCTGCTTGATCTGGGTGTAGTCGAGGTGCTCGAGATGGGGAGCCAAAAACGTTAAGAAGTTGTAAAAGCCCTGCCCGCCCGCGCAGTTCGTCTGTCCGGCGGCGAGCGCCTTGACCGCGTGCAGTATCGCGACCTCGGGGCTTTTCGCAGGGCCGGCGACGGAGGCGTGTGCTCCGGTGCCGTCGGGCATCAGACCGTAGTAGAGGAAGTACCGCAGGTCATAGTCGGCACAGAACGGCCGTACGTTCGCGTACTCCATGTCGTGAATGTGAAAGTCGCCGGAGCGGTGGGCGTCGCCGATGCTCTGCGGGAGCATGAGCAGCACCTGTTGCTTGCTCAGCTTGTCGTGCTTCTTCTTGGCTGACGTCTCCGGGTTTGCGGTCAGATTGGAGTTCTCCTTCGCTTCGAACCCCTCGCCGTGGTCGATTTGGTAAGCGTCGTACAGTGACGTCCCCACCCGAGAGCACGCGCGTGCCCAGTCGCCAAACCCCTCCTCGAGCAGGACGACGTTTACAAACTCGCGAATGAGCGGGCCGGTCAGCTCGTGGACGTCCATCGGCTTGATCTTCTTTTCAACGACTTCAGCGATGCGCCGCGCCTCGGGCCGCTTCATGCCCCGCTTTCCATAGAACGTCTGCGCCAGGGCCGTTTCTCGAACGAGTTGCTTTACGATCGCTTCGCTGTTCCATGGCAGGATAAACCCGTCACTGGTCCTGACGTTGGGCATCTCCTCGGCCTGTTCGCCAAGGAGCGTTGTCTGGAGGGTCCGGGGCTGAAGCATCGGGAGCAATGACTTCTTCGGGGAGTGATTTCTCTTTCGTGTGGATATGGCCATTCGCCCACCTTTTTTATAACAAATATCGCAGGAGCAAAACGCACTCGACTCTGTTGGTGATAAATGTCAGATTCTCAGTTAGCGTGTGTAATTAAAAGGCGTCTGTCGATGCATAACGGGACCAAGCTCCCGTCGAATATGACTCCTGCCATCGGTGTAATAGTTTGATGCTTATTACATTATTCCTTATGCCGCGATAGTAAATCAATGTTGGGATTTGCATCGCAACCGCTTGCCCGCCACGCGCGAGGCCCGACCCGTGAGGGCGACGTTCGATATCGGCGCTCGTTCGACGCCGCCTGAAGAGCTCACGTCGGCAGGCGGCTCAATCGATGTCGCGGACTCCGAGCTATTCGAGAGACAAGAATTTTTGCTCGGCGTAATGGCTTCGCTCAACGAGGCTGCTCTGCTCGATGCGACGTGTCCTAAGCAACACCTACGAAGCTTTTCCCTTGTTTTCTCGTTCCACGTCAGCAACCCTGCTTAGCCCTGAAATGAGCGCTGAACGGCAAGCGTGCAGTAGTGAGGCCGCTTGTCTTTGGACGCTCACCACCTTGGCACTATTGGGGTCAACGATCGAGAGCGTCCGTGCGCGCCATGAAGATTTGCCGCGCTTACGCCCTCATCGTCGACGTTTATCTCGCGCCAGCCCTCGCGCCAGCCGCGAGTGTCACCGGACAAACGCTCCGAGTGAACGGACGGCAGCGCGTGGCGCTTCAGCCGCCGCCGGTACGATGAGTAGACTGCCTTATGCTGAGCGTCCCAATACTCCTGGACGTGACGGGCGGCGCGCAGGTTGGTCATCTTGTAACGGGACGCGTCGCACGTGCACACAGCCACGTCCCGATCGAACTCGTACCAGCTCGGCGCGAACAGAAAGCGTCCGCAGCGCACGCACCCGAACAGCGCGAGCCTGACGTGCCGTTTTGCGTGTATGTATGCCATCACCCCTCCCGTTGGGCCGCACCAAATCGAAAAAGAATTAAGGGAGGTGGACAGTACGAACATCGCAGGTGAACGGGCTTCAGCGTGTCGCTCTTTTGCTGAAGCCCCTCGTCTCCCTCTAGATTCTTTTTGTGTGACCGTTTTTGTAACGGCTTTGATTGGGCCTTTAGGTGGCAGCGCTATTCGTTGTTACGAAGATAAGCACTCCTCTCAAAGAACAAGGAGAATATAGATGAGCGACGCATTTTTTAGGCTTTTCGACCCTCTGACCCATACCGCTACCCGAGGACAAAAGCCCCTAAACGGGTTTCTAGCACTGCATCAGGCTCAAGATGAGATCGATATCGAGCTCATCGTTGTGAAAAAGATCATCAAAAGTCAGGAAGGTGTCCCTGACCTGGAGCACCGGCGCGACCGTTGTAAAGACCCCTTTCATGAGCAGGGTCGTCCGCGACTGCGGCGAGTCCAAATCGTGTTCCTCAAAGGAGATGCCGTGTTCCATAAGGGACTTCTTCAGAACACTGCAGTTGGGGCAGACGGGCAGCGTGTACACGTTCACAGTTTGCTTCGTTTCTGATGTCATCTGAGTAGTCGTTTTCGACTCACCTGCATTAAAACCTTTTGCGCCAAGAGACTAAGGGTGGTGCCACGTCACCACGATGTGGTCGAGGCGATTCAGCATCTCCCGGTGCTCACACAGACGCGTGCTTTTACCGGGAGTTGTGCTCGGGCGTTCGCTTTTTGGTAAATAGGTCGGTATCGCAGGCGCGCTCATTCTCGCGACGTTTCTCCAACTGCCGTAACTACGTCGTCGTTCGTCCGCTACCTGATAGGGGGCAGCAGATCCTGCTGGGTGCGCGGTCTCCATTTTGAGACGATGCCGCGATAGCGCTGCGGTCGCACATGAAGCTTACGCCGCAGCACGCTCGTGATTGTCATGAAACAGCCTATAAATGGCTTTATCTTCGAAAAGGAGCCTTTCTAGTGCAGCTTTTCCAGTTCGAAGCTGCCAAGCACGTCGTTTTCCTGCACGCCTTTGTCGGCAGGAGCCATCAAAGGAAACTGAAAAACGACGTTACCCGCTGGGAGCTTACCAATGGATGGTCACGTCCCCGATTAAGTACCGATCGTAGCTGTAGTACACGCTCTGTCGCCTGCGGTAGCGGATCAGTCCCGGGCTGATGTCGTGCGTCACGAGGCACAAGGCGCGGATCGCTGATTGTTGCGCGGCCTGCAGGCTGTAATCGGCGCTCTCGTCATAGGTGAAACCCGACTTGAAGACGTCGAGCTCGGCTTGGAGCTCGCGATAGCTGGGGATGGTGATCATGTCGTTCTCTATGAGGATGGCCAAGTTCGCGTAGGAATCCTCAAGCTTTGAGCGGCTGACGCGCTCCACCCAGACCTCTCTCATCTCGAGGTCGGATACCAATGCCCTATTCCTGTCATCAAAGGCCCTGACCACGGCGCGATTATAGTATCGCGATATTTGTTGAACCCCCCTGAGCTGGTTTTCTAGGGGCACTGCTGGGAAGCGACCGAAGTACACGACCCCATAAACCGTGATATCAAAGACCAGAACTGTATAGCTATCCGGTGAGAGCGCCGGAATCCACCCTGTGAAGTAGTAATGCCCCGGAACTAGCTCCGAGTGCTCTGGCTGCGAGTCACTAGTCTCGACCATACGCTCGTTCGATTTGCGAAATAACGGGCCGTGCAGCTGATTTAGCGCAAGGGTCGTTGCGTCCACTTGGTCGTCGTGAGCGGCATTCGGGAAGTTCAAAAGCTCTTGCAGGTATTCGCGGACCCGGGCGTAGTCGCCATTATCCGGTTTCGGTATGTAGACGTTCTTTGATTGCCAGACCGGCATGCAGTCGCGGGCGCGAAGTTGCTTTGACCCTTTCACGGTTATGGGAATAAGGCCCGGGATCGCATGTTTTAAGTGGGCGACTACGGCCTCGCCGAGCGCCTGCGCTTCCACCAATATAGCAGTGGCTTGAGGCCAGCACTCTGACAGATCTTTGATAGCTTGTACCGTTTCGTCAAAGTCGTAGCGACCACGCACTTGATCGAGCAGGTAGAAGTCGGCACCAATGCGGCCCCAACCGCCGACTACCACAGAAAAAAAGAGTCCTTTGTGGCTCCGAATACTTGAGATCAGCGCGCGTCTTATCATCCTTACCCTGGGCGTCGCTGCCTTCTACCAAAGGGTGTACTGCGGTAATACAACATTCATCGCATTCCTAGCAATCTCGCTAATTATTTTTGAAATTGTCCAGATCATACGAATATTTGACAAAGAGCGTTTCGGGACGGCGGCTGCTTAACTTGATTCTGTCAGTGCTAGCGACCTTCGCCATGAAAGGCTCGGTCAGCGCGTTAACAGTCATTTCTGGAAGGGTCATTTAGCGCACCAATGAGTAATATTTAGAATTAATTATAAAAATAACTCAATAATATGAAAAAGTGAGGCACGGGGTGAAAGGAACGAAAAACGAGATCACTTCCTTGTAGGTGCACCCCACGTGAAAATGAAACCTGGTTAACTTTTGGTGCGGTTTTGGTGCGGTTCTTATACTTGGTCGTCCATGCACAGTATCAAATGCGCGCGATTGAACTGGTGCCTACACGAGCTACGCCAACAACGCCTTCCGCACTTCCTGCGCGTTTTCTTTGTTCGTCAGCACTTCCACAAGGTCGATGGCAAAGTCAATAGCGGTTCCCGGACCCTGGCTAGTGATTATTGTACCGTGCCGCACGACGCGCTCTTCTACGCGCTGCGCGCCCGGGATGTCGATCCCTGGATAACACGTCGCCCTCGCCCCTCCCATGATACCCGCCACCCCGAGCACGTGCGGGGCAGCACAAATCGCGCCGACGTATTTGCCGGCGTCGTATGCTGCGCGTATGAGCTTCAGAACGCGTTGATCGCGTTCGAGGTTGACGTACCCAGGGCTCCCGCCCGGAAGGACGAGGGCGTCGTACGTGGTAACGTCGTCAATAGAGAGGTCGGGCACTACTTTGATCCCGTGCCCACCTTCTATGGGCGGAGGTGCTATGCCGGCGAGGAGCACAGAGATACCAGCACGGCGCAGCACGTCAACGATCGTGACCGCTTCCAGCTCCTCAAACCCGGTGGCGAGAAGGACAACTACGTTCATAGGTCTACGTCAGGGCTTCAAGCTCTTAAGCGTTTTCGACGCTCGGAGCGACAGGCTCGTCTGGGAGCCGCGCTCGTTTGGAGCGCGTCGCCGTTGTCCACAGGGAGAGTCACCCCCTAGCTGTCGCAAGGAGGCTTCTCGCTTGATTTGGCTAAATACGATCTGTACAAGTTTATATACCAAATTGCAGTAAGTTCAATCTGGTTCACCCTACGATGTCACTTAAAGATTTTGCGTACCGCTTACTCAGCACACCGTATGAGCTCATCTTTAAGGAACGATTGGGACACCAAACCGCAGAACTTTTCTTGAGCACGTCGTACGCGGGGATTGGAACGCTTTTTGGAGCGGCGTTGACATTTATTTTCCTCATCCTTGGGGCGCGCATCTTAGGACCCCAGGAGTTTGGCGATCTGAGCCTCGTCATGTCAATAAGCCTCATCGCCGCTATCTCGATGGGGCTCAACCTGGTCGCAACCGTCAACTATGCCTCTGGCACACACAACGATTCAGTTCGGACTACCATCATCTCAACCTCGTCCATTGAAGCGCTGCTTCTTATCACTGCTTCAACGGCGGTCTTCGCCCTTCTTTCCCCGCAACTATCCTACCTGCTGGGAGTCTCTGCGGCCGTATTCCTTTTCGCCGTTGCATACGGCGTGGCCGTTACCTGTTACACATTAGCGCTGAATTTTCTGCGAGTGTTATTCAGCATGAAGGCGTATGCGCTTTCCGCCGCTGCCCAATCGGTAGTGTGTCTTGCACTTTTTCTTGCCCTTGTCACGAACGGCATGAAGTCGTGGCAATCGGCGGCGTACGCGCTGTCAGTGTCAAACCTAGCAGTCAGCCTGATCGTAATTTACTACGTCAGAGCTCATTTGACGCGTCAGTTCGACTGGTATTGGGCGCGAAAAATAATGCGATACTCCGTCTTTGCGGTCCCGGGATTGATTGCTGTGGCATTCATGGGACTCGATCGAATTCTCATCAACATATTTATGACAACCGCTGCTGTGGGACTGTATAACGCGTATTTCTTGCCGTCAATAACCATAGCGTTGACGCTTTGGGGCATTGTTAACACCACCTTTTTCCCCTATGCATCGCGAAGCAAGGATAAACTGGCGCTTCTCCTTAAAATAAACAAAGTGATACCGTATCTGGCCATTGTGCTTGTGCCACTCATCGTTTGCGCGGAAGTGATCGCCTTCGTTCTCTATGGGCACCAGTACGCATTCAGCCTGCAACTATCGTTCTTTTTTGCACTCGCAGCAACGGTGTATGTTGTTTTTCTAAGCTACACGTGGCTTGCGGCATCGGTCGGTGCGAGCGGAGCAAAAATGAGTACGGTGTGCAACGTTCTTGCACTGCTCGTGTTGATAGGTCTGGACGTAGTATTAATTCCGCGTATTGGCATCCTGGGCGCAGCGATCACGCTCATTTTTTCATATTTAGTGCCCACCGTGTTTCTTTATTCACGAAAGCAATTTTGGGCGCGGATTTAAAAATGAGGCAAAACAGTCTCGAATCACAACCCCTAGTATCGCAGCGTAGACGTCTGCGTGTGGAACTAGCAGGGCGGAGAACAACCAAGCGGCATCCCATTGCTGGGATTAACATCAAACGAAAGACCTCGTGACCTTCTCAATCACGTGGGGTTCGCTAGGCGTCTCGGGGCCAACCATAGCACCATCCTCAGCGCCTTGACAATCTCGTTCCTGGAGATCTTGGAGGCCCCCATGCGGCGATCTTGGAAAATGATAGGCACCTCCCCAACCTTCCAACCAAGTCGCTCAACTCTGAAAAGCATTTCGAACAAGAAAGAATAGCCGCTCGATTTGATGCTATCTAAATCCAGGCCCTCTAATGCCTGGCGGCGATAACAACGAAAACCTGCCGTCGTGTCATGGGCGTGCAGCCCCAGTAGTACACGTGTGATCGTATTCGCGCTCCAACTGACAACTTTGCGGTCGAGAGTCTGCGTGGACCGCCCACCCCGCACGTAGCGCGACCCGATGACGAGATCGTACCCCTGGTTGATTTTGTCCACGATATCGGCAACACAACGGGGGTTGTGGGAAAAATCGGCGTCCATGGAACAAACGAGATCGGCTCCTTCGGCAAGCGCCTCTTTAAAGCCGGCGATGTAAGCTGTGCCTAGCCCCAGCTTGCCAGGATGGTGAATGACGCTCACTCGTCCGGCATTTTCCACAGCTAACCAGTCGGCGATTTCGCCGGTGCCGTCGGGAGAATTATCGTCCACCACAATGATGTGCATTATCATCGGCAGAGCGAGTAACTGGGTCACCAGGGACACAATATTTTCTTTTTCGTTATAAGTCGGAACGATAACAGAGACCTGCATAGTCTCCTATACTCTCCACTGACATTTTATCTCGATTTCTGTCCTTTCCTTATTTTCTCATAGCGGGCTGTATCCGCGAGTTTGCCGCTATCGGAATAGCGGCTTGACATTTGTGGCATCGTTAACGCCACCTTTTTCCCTTATGCATCGCGAAGCACCGGATAAATTGGCGCTCCTCCTAAAAATAAACACAGTGACACCGTATTTGGCTGTTGTGCTTGTTCCGCTCATCGTTTGTGCGGAAGCGGGCCTGATACAGAACCGGGCCAGCAATTTCAACAGAGTTATCGCTTTCAAGAGTGGCGATGAACTCACGTGCGATTTTAGGGTATTTGAGCGGTGCCACCGACGATCGGCAAGGCCGCGATCAGCAGTTCGCTCGCTGTCTGCCTACACGGGTCCCCTTATGTCGTGTCGACCAATGGATATAAGTGACGACTTCTCTCTTGAGGTACTGCGATGCTAGAAATTACGGTGCACGAGATCCGAGGGACGTGCCCAGTGCATTCCGTCGGGGACCGCATCATCGTTGACGGGCCCGCTATCGTAGTGGCAGAAAGCGACGCACTTTGTACCCACGCGCTCTCGACGCTCCTCCATTATACGACGATCCTCGAACACACCTGGTGCCCCGTTGCCCTTGGCTTGACGACGTCTGAAGACCCCGCGCACGCCTACATGCAGTGCGTCGATCCGGGGCCGCCGTACACAGAAGGGGGCACGGTCATCTTCCGGTGCCGCAAAATAGCGCGTGAATAAGAGCAGCCGCACACGGCGCCGATAACCACGGGCGTCACCTAAGAGACCGGTGAGCCACAACGACGTCTGCACGTCGGGAGGGCCCGGCTGGCCATGTCGGCAGCACGCGTGCGTTACGGTTTCGTCTGCTACGCCCAGCGCAGCGAGGACGCAGAAACTGATGACCGCTCAGCGCGGCAGGTCACGCGTTATGTTAGTGCTTTTAGGCGGATTGCAGGTCACGGAAAAAGCCTTCGGTTTGCCCTCGTTTCTGCGCCAAAGCACGACCAGGATCTGCGACCCAGCCGTTTTTCACACGCCTCGTTTTTTTTCAGCATTTCCTCGACTTGTTAGGGTGGCGCGCTCGCCAGCAAAAAAAGGCAAGGGCCTATGTAGATGGGCGAACGTATACGGTGCGTGTGGATGACGTAAGCGTCATCCAACTCACCAAACGGTAACACAGGTGATCCAGGTGGCTATCGAAGAGGAAGAGACAACCTCAGTCCTTCTGCACGAGAAGCGGGTGTTTCGCCCGAGCGCAGCGGTCGTCGAGGCAGCGCGCGTGAAAGACTGGGAAGCGGAACTGAAGGCAGGGCAGGACATCGAGGCGTACTGGGCGGCGAAGGCGCGGCAGTTTGAATGGTTCGCGCCGTGGACGCAGGTCCTCGACTCACGCGAGGCGCCTTTTTACAAGTGGTTCGTTGGCGGCAGGACAAATATCACGCACAACGCAGTGGATCGTCACCTGGCCACCGAACGTCGCGACCGCGTCGCGCTCCTCTACGTTAACGAACGCGGAGAGGAATACAAGGTCACCTATTCCGAGCTCGCGAGCGCGGTGAATAAGATGGCGAACGCGCTTAAGAAGCTCGGCGTGCGAAAAGGGGACCGTGTGGCGATGTACCTCCCGCCGTGTGTCGAGGCTGCCGTATCGATGCTCGCGTGCGCGAAGATCGGAGCGGTGCACAGCGTCGTGTATGCTGGATTTAGCGTGCGAGCGTTGGCTGACCGGATTCACGACGCGAACGCCAAGATCCTTATTACCGCCGACGGCACGTTCCGCCGGGGAAAGGTAATCGACCTAAAAAGCGTGGCAGATGAAGCTGTCGGCGCAAGCCCAAGCATCAAAACGACGGTGGTAGTGCGGCACGCGGGTAACCCGGTCTCTGAACCCATTGGGAGGGAGATTCTTTACGATGAGCTCATCGACGGAGCGAACACCGAATGTGCTGCTGAACCTATGGACGCAGAAGACCCGCTCTTTATCCTCTACACGTCCGGGAGCACCGGGATGCCAAAAGGCGTCGTTCACACGACCGCAGGCTATATGGTTGCGACGACTACCGCGTTACAAACCGTATTTGACATACACGACGATGATGTGTGGTGGTGTACTGCTGACGTCGGATGGATAACGGGTCACAGCTACTGCGTCTACGCACCGTTGCTCGCCGGCACCACGAGCCTCATCTACGAAGGCGCACCTGACTATCCCGAACCGGACGCCCTGTGGCGAGTGGTAGAACGCAACGCTGTGACGAAGTTTTATACCGCACCGACCACCATCCGCCACCTCATGCGTTTCGGGGAGAAATGGCCGCATGGTTGCGACCTACGCTCTCTCAAGATTCTCGGCACGGTCGGAGAGCCGATCAACCCAGAGGCGTGGGTCTGGTACTACGAACACGTCGGAGGGTTGCGCTGTCCAATCATGGACACGTGGTGGCAGACCGAAACCGGCTGCTTCATGATCTCACCACTCCCTATATCGGCGCTCAAACCAGGGTCGGCAACGAAGCCTCTCCCCGGCATCGAAGCGGATGTCGTGGACCTAGACGGGAAACCCGTGCCGCCAGGGCGGGGCGGGCTGCTCGTTATAACGACGCCGTGGCCGTCGATGCTCCGCACGTTGTACAACAACCCAGAACGGTACAAAAAGACCTACTGGGAGCAGATACCAGGCGGGGTCTATGTGTCAGGAGACATCGCACGCAAAGATGAAGACGGCTACTTCTGGATACAGGGGCGGGCCGACGACGTTTTGAAGATCGCTGGGCACCGCGTCGGCACCAGCGAGATCGAATCAGCGTTTGTGAGCCACCGTGCGGTGTCGGAGGCAGCAGTGATCGGCAAACCCGACCCTATCAGAGGGGAGGTCATAAAGGCGTTTATAATCCTCAAAGAGGGCTACGCAGAGACTCCAGAGCTCATCAACGAGCTTAAGAAGCACGTACGGCACGAGCTCGGGCCGATTGCCGTCATAGGAGGGATCGTCTTTACCGCCACGCTCCCGAAGACGCGCAGCGGGAAGATCATGCGAAGGGTGCTCAAGGCGCGGGAACTCGGCATCGACGAAGGGGACGTGTC
>PLGY01000072.1 GCA_003139855.1 Candidatus Methanoflorens stordalenmirensis | reverse complement strand
TTTTTTGCTAACGATTTGGGAGAATTCAATTACGAGAGCGTGCGTTCGTGAGCAGCAACAGTCAAGCACTCCGCCCGACCAAAGATGAACGAGCTGGTCGGAAAAACTTGGAAGAGACTTTGATCTAAGACTGCTAACCCCGAAGCACGACTGATAGGAACAGCAGGTAAAGGACCCCATTGAAAATGAGCACTGGTGCCGTTAGCTTCGCTTTTGCCGCAAGCACGCAGACCCAAAGACCCGCTGTGAGAGCAATTACAGCGCTTAGGAGCTCAATGGGCCCAAGCACCCACGACGTGAACGCTACGCCAAATGCCACTGGAATACAGCTCTGGAAAACCATTGCCCCCGTTATGTTCCCCAATGCGAGCGCATCCTTGCCTTGGCTGACCCACAGCACGCTATTGAGCTTCTCAGGCAACTCTGTTGCAATGGGTGCGATAACAAGCGCAAGCAGCAAAGCACTTGCATGGAGCTGCTCAGCGAGATTGACAATCTGATTCACAAAGACCTGCGCGCCTGCTATGATAAGGGCTAGCGATAACGCGGTTTGTCCGAGCACGAGCCACATCGAGGGGGTCTGGCGCGCAGTGACGCTTTTTAGCCGCGCTGCCCACGAGTCAAGCTTCAGTGGCTGCAACGGTGCGTCTGACGACCCCTTGCCGGTCTTGAATACGCGCCATACGTACACGAAATAAATGGCCACAAAGAGGGGCGCTATGAGCGCTTTCGTCTGCTGAGGTCCGATGAGAGCGACGGTTACGGCACCTAAATAAACGAGGAGAAAGACGCTCAAATCACGCCGCGTTATTTGGCTGTCAAAGTTGATTTTTGCTCCCATCGCTCGACGGCGGCCCAAAATGAGTACGGCCATGCCGGTAATAAACAGCGCTAGGGTTCCCAGCATGAACGGGGCGCCTAAGATCGCTCCAATGCCTACATCCTGTCCAGTCGTTCCAGCAACAAAAAAAATTGCAATCAGGGGGATGATCGTTTCGGGCAACGCCGTTCCTATAGCGGCCAACACCGAACCTACGACGCCCTCAGAAAGATTGAACTTGCGCCCGATCCATTCCACGCCATTCGTAAAGAGACTGCTGCCGACGAAGATGAGTGCGAAGCTGACAATGAAGAGTAGAGCATTCACCTGCGTATCCCCCTTAAGATGATGTAGATCAAAGAGTTGTCCCCTTACAGTCCTTCGCAGCCCAAAGACGGCAGACCCGAACTTGGGCCGAATCGTCGCTTCTGCTGCTTCTTGTCGGAATTATGACCTAAAAAAGCGCTCCCGAATTAAGTCTCTTCCGGGGAGTGGCAAACGGCCCCTCGGCCGCGCAAAAGAGAACGTTGCGAGGAACGTCGAGACAAACGACGCGGCGACTCCTTACATCTGCTGGCGCTACTGGTACTACCATGCGAACCCTTTTGGACGCTAGTTGCTCTAGCCGCCCACAGATTCCGCTTAAGACGTCACAGCTTCGCCTAAAAGATCACACCGCGAGTAGTACCGTATTGCTTCGTTCTGCGCCCTGATGCGGGGTGGTAACGAGGTCGAAAACAAGTCTGCGACGCTACGCTTCCATAACGTCTCCTCGTTGCGCGTTCGTCATGTCAGGTGCTTGGGGCGGGTACTTGGGCGACCTTCTGCCGCTCGTTAAAATAACTGAACACGCTGTAGGCGGTCGTCTTGTCAACGGTAGGCACGGATTGGATCTCTTCCATGCTCGCCTTTTTGAGCTGAGCAACGGATCCAAAACGTTTGAGGAGCTCGACTTTTCGCCGTTTGCCGACGCCGGGAATTTCATCCAGCGCGCTCTCCAAGAACCTGCGCGAGCGGAAGTTGCGATGTCTCCTGATGGCCGCCTTATGCGCCTCATCACGAACGCGCATTAGCACGTTGAGCGCGATCTGCGGCACCGCGACAGGCGCTGACCGGCCAGGCACGTAAACGAGCTCTTCGCGCTTTGCGAGGCCGACGAGGGGGATCCTCAATCCGAGCATCGTCAGAGTATCCTTGACCGCGCGCACCTGTCCCTTTCCTCCGTCAACCACAATGAGGTCCGCGCGACCCTCACGTTCTCGATATCGCCGGCCGACAATCTCCTTGAGCATCGCGTAATCGTCAATCGCAGCGACGCTTCTGATTTTATATGAGCGATACTCGCTAACCTTTGGCGTGCCGTCGATGAATACCGCCATCGACCCCATCGCCTCGGCACCGGCGAGGTTTGATACATCGAACGCTTCGATCCGGTAAGGGTACGAGCGCAGTCGAAGGGCATCTTTGAGAACATAAAGCGAATCGGCCGCCGTTGGCTTCTTAAGCATCGATTCGGCGTTCTTATGCGCAAGCGCGACGAGCCTCGCCTTCGGTCCGGCCCGTGGAACGCTCACGTGGACGCGGTTTCCTCTGATCTCCGTGAGGAGATTTTCGATGGCGTCCGCCTCCTCGATCGCTTGCTCGAGAAGAATGCCCTTCGGGACGTTAGGCCCTTCGAGGTGCAAGTAGTGTTGCTTGACAAACGCCGTCATCAGTTCAGTCGTCTCGACGCCTTCGGTCCCCCGAAGCGTGTACGATTGTTGCCCCGTGACCCTCCCTTCGCGGACCATGAGTATGAGCGCGCACGCCTGTGGACCTCCGCGAGCGATGGCGATGACGTCTTCGTCGCCGCGACGCGGCTCGACGTACTGCTGCTCTCGCACACTTTCGAGAACGGCTATGCGATCGCGCAACGTTGCTGCGCGCTCGAACTCCATGTCCATCGCCGCGCCGTTCATCTCGCGCTTGAGCTCAGTGAGAATGTCGTCGTGTCGCCCTTCGAGAAACCGCTGTATGCCCGTCACAAGTTGAGCATACGCGTCGGGATCCGTTTTGCCCGCACAGGGAGCGGCGCACAGCTTGAGTTGGTAGTTGAGGCACGGTCTCAGAACGCGCCGCAAATCTCTGCTGCAACTGCGCAAGGGGAACGCCTTACGCAGCGCCTTTACGCTTTGACGCGTAGACTGTGCGCTCGTGTACGGGCCGAAATAGGCCGATCTATCGTTTCTCACCACGCGCGTCACGGTGATGCTCGGATATGGGTCGTCGGTGATTCGGATGTACGGGAAGCTGCCGTCATCGGTCAGCCGAACGTTGTATCGCGGCTTATGAAGCTTCACGAGGTTCGACTCAAGGATAAGCGCCTCTTTTTCGGTGTTCGTGACGATCCACTCGATGTCGTCGATCCGCTCGACGAGCGCCCTCGTTCGCGGCGCTGCTGGCGTGGCGTGAAAATACGTTCGGATTCGATTCTTCAGTGAGACGGCCTTGCCGATATAGATGATTTTTCCACCGGCGTCCTTCATCAGGTAGACGCCCGGACTGCTAGGCAGGTTGTTAAGCCTCGCAGTGACTGCAGGTGGTGGCATCGCTCTTAGTATCCGTTCAACACTCGTTTGAGAAACTCGCCGGTGTACGTGCCCGATCGGGCGATCATCTCAGGCGTTCCCCGCGCGACGACATACCCGCCTTCGTCGCCCCCTTCGGGGCCCAGATCGATGATATAGTCGGCCGTCTTAATCACGTCGAGGTTGTGTTCGATGACGAGCACCGAATTCCCCGCGTCGGTGAGCCGGCCGAGTACCGCGAGCAGTTTCTTGATGTCATCAAAGTGCAGGCCGGTCGTCGGCTCGTCGAGAATGTAGAACGTCTTGCCGGTGCTCCGCCGGCTGAGTTCGGTGGCCAATTTCACGCGTTGTGCCTCTCCACCAGAGAGCGTCGTCGCCGGCTGCCCGAGCTTGATATACCCCAGCCCCACGTCGTAGAGCGTCTGCAGCTTTTGCCTGATGCGCGGGATGTTCTCAAAGAAGTGCACGCCCTCTTCGACGGTCATATCGAGCACTTCGGCGATATTCTTGCCCTTGTAGCGAATTTCGAGAGTTTCCCGATTATAGCGCTTCCCCTCGCAGACCTCACACGGCACGTAAACGTCGGGCAAAAAATGCATCTCGATCTTTATGATTCCGTCGCCCCTGCACGCCTCACAGCGACCGCCTTTCACGTTGAAGCTGAACCGGCCCGGCCGATAGCCTCGGGCCTTGGCGTCGGGAAGCTGCGCGAAGAGGGCCCGGATGAAGTCGAACACCCCCGTGTAGGTAGCGGGATTTGAGCGCGGCGTCCTCCCGATAGGCGACTGATCGATCGTGATCACCTTGTCGATGTGCTGAATGCCCAAGACGTCATCGTGGTCGCCGGGCTTTCCGTACGCGCGGTGCAGCTGTTGGGCGAGTTTACGATGCAGGATATCATTGATAAGGGTGCTTTTTCCCGATCCGGAGACCCCGGTAACGCACGTGAAGATCCCGAGAGGGATCTCAACGTCGATGTTCTTGAGGTTGTTATGGCGCGCGCCGACAATGCGTAACGCATTACCGTTCGTGATGCGGCGTTCTTTCGGCACCTCGATCCGCTTAACGCGGTTGAGGTACTGTCCCGTTATGGACTCAGGATCGTTTACGATGTCACTCGGGGAACCGGTCGCCACGATGGCGCCTCCGTGCTCTCCGGCGCCGGGCCCCATATCGATAACGTAGTCCGCTGTACGAATCATCTCCTCGTCGTGCTCAACCACGATGAGCGTGTTTCCGAGGTCTCTAAGGCTCTTTAGCGTCCCGATGAGCCGCAGATTGTCGCGCTGGTGGAGACCGATGCTCGGCTCATCAAGGATATAGAGCACCCCGACGAGGCCAGAACCGATTTGCGTCGCGAGCCGTATTCGCTGAGCCTCGCCGCCTGAAAGCGTCTCGCTCGCTCGATCGAGCGTCAAGTAGTTGAGGCCCACGTTTTGCAAAAAGTTGAGCCTTTTTTTGACCTCTTTGATGACCTCAGCAGCGATGGTCATTTTCCCGTTGGAGAGGCGCAAGGTGTCAAAGAACTCGTGAGCGGCGTCGACTGACAAGGCCGAGACGTCGGCTATAGAGCGATCGCTGATGGTGACGGCGAGAGCTTTAGGCTGAAGGCGTTTGCCGTTGCACGCATCGCACGCACGCAGGCGCATATACTTTTCAATCTCGTCTCTGATGTACTCAGAGTCAGTTTCGCGATAGCGACGCGACAGGTTCTTGATCACTCCCTCAAATGGCCTGAGAAAGCGGACGTGACCGTGTCGGCCGACGTACTCAAACTGCATTTTTTGGCTGCCCGAGCCGTAGAGGAGGAGGTGTTTCTGATCGCCGGTAAGCTCTTCGTACGGCGTTTCAAGACTGAACTGGAACTGTTTGGCTGCGCTCAAGAGGTACTGCGGGTAGTAGTCACTCGTCGATTTCGCCCACGGAGCTATGGCTCTTCTGACGGGAAGGGATTTGTCGGGCACGACTAAGTCCTCATCGAGGGTCTTTTCAAACCCTAGGCCGTGGCAGGCCGGACACGCCCCATGTGGGCTGTTGAACGAGAACATGCGCGGCTCAATTTCTCCCATGTTGATGCCGCACTCGGGACACGCGAAGTGCTCACTGAAAAGGAGCTCTTCGGCGCCGGCGACGTCGACGATAACGACGCCGTCACCGAGCACGAGAGCCGTCTCAAGCGAGTCTGCGAGGCGTTGCTGGTCTTCGTCAGCAATAGTAAGCCTGTCGGCAACGACCTCGATCGTGTGGCGCTTGTTCTTGTCGAGGTCGATGGCTTCATCGAGCTCACGCACCTCGCCATCGATGCGCGCTCGTGTGAACCCGTCACTCAGCAGGAATTCCAAAATCTTCCGGTGCTCCCCCTTCTTGTCCTTGACGACCGGAGCGAGTATCGTAATGTTCGTCTCTTTAGGAAGTCGCATCACCTGATCGACGATTTCTTGCACGGTCTGCTGGGCGATCTCCTTGCCGCACTGCGGGCAGTGAGGCGTTCCTACGCGCGCGAACATGAGCCGCAGGTAGTCAAAGATCTCGGTGACCGTTCCCACGGTGGAACGGGGATTCTTGCTCGTCGTTTTTTGGTCGATCGAAATCGCCGGAGACAAGCCGTCGATGTGCTCCACCTCCGGCTTCTTCATCTGACCAAGAAACTGCCTGGCGTACGCGGACAACGATTCTACGTACTTTCGCTGTCCTTCGGCGTAGATGGTATCAAAGGCCAACGATGACTTCCCTGAACCACTGATCCCCGTTATGACCACAAACTTATCGCGCGGGATCTCAACGTCGACGTTCTTGAGATTGTGCTCCTTAGCGCCCTTGATACGAATGGATTCCGTCACGCTACGCCCCTCCCTCGAGCGATCGAATCATGTCGCGAATGAGCGCTGCCCGCTCGAACTCTAGTCCGCGCGCCGCTCGATGCATCTCCGCTTGCAATCCTGCAATCGTCTCTTCGAGCTCCTCTGCAACGACGCGTATAGGGGGTTCTTCGTCGGCTACCGGCCCCAGCCGGCGGCGTTCTACAAGCTCCTCGATCGGTTTTACGATGGTCTGCGGAGTGATCCCGTGACGCTCGTTGTGCGCGACCTGCAGCGCACGCCGACGATTGTTCTCTCCTATCGCACGCCTCATTGAATCGGTGGTAACGTCTGCGTACATGATAACGCTCCCGTTGACGTTTCGAGCGACTCGGCCGATCGTCTGAATGAGTGACCGCTCAGAGCGCAAAAAGCCCTCTTTGTCCGCATCGAGTATGGCCATTAGGGTGACCTCGGGAAGGTCGATGCCCTCTCGGAGGAGGTTAATACCGACAAGGACGTCGAACACACCGCGTCGCAAGTCGTACAGGATATCGACCCGATCAAGCGTGCTTATGTCTGAGTGAAGGTACTGCACCTTGATGCCGATCTCGTGAAGGTGCTCGGAAAGATCCTCGGCCATCCTCTTCGTCAATGTCGTCACCAGCACGCGCTCGCTCGGTCGCTTTCGAATTTCAGCGATCAGATCGTCGACTTGCTTCTCAGC
Source organism: Candidatus Methanoflorens stordalenmirensis (assembly GCA_003139855.1). GTDB lineage: Archaea > Halobacteriota > Bog-38 > Methanoflorentales > Methanoflorentaceae > Methanoflorens > Methanoflorens stordalenmirensis. The sequence goes on along the minus strand of PLGY01000072.1, from coordinate 82,868 downwards.
GGGGCGAACGTCCACGGCCGGGTCGACCAGCCCCGTAGGACGAATAATCTGCTCGACTACGTGCTCACATTTCGCCAGTTCGTACGGTCCCGGCGTGGCCGATACGTAGATAACCTGGTTGACCCGCTTCTCAAACTCGCCAAAGGTGAGGGGACGATTGTCGTACGCCGAAGGAAGCCGAAATCCGTGCTCTACGAGGTTGTCTTTCCGGGAGCGGTCCCCCGCGTACATGCCGACTACCTGGGGGATCGTCACGTGTGACTCATCAATGACGAGGAGGAAGTCGTCTGGGAAATAATCGATGAGTGTCGTGGGGGCGCCCCCCGAAGCGCGCCCGCTGAGGTGACGGCTGTAGTTCTCGATTCCGCTGCAATATCCAACCTCACGCAACATCTCAAGGTCGTATTTTGTGCGCTGCTCAAGGCGTTGGGCCTCAAGCAACTTGTCCTGGCCGCGCAAGTACTCCAAACGCTCAGTAAGCTCACGCTTTATCGAGTGCAGTGCCTCGGCACGCCTCGCGCGGTTGGTGATGAAGTGCGTCGCCGGGTAGATGGGGAGAGAATCAAACGCTGCCGTCTTTCTTCCGTTGACCGGATTAAATTCGTAGAGTCCCTCGATCTTATCGCCCCAGAGCGCGATGCGATACGCGGTGTTTCCGTAAGCGGGAAACACCTCAACGGTGTCGCCTCGCACGCGAAACTTCCCGCGGAAGAAATCAACGTCATTACGCTCATACTGCATGGAGGTGAGCTTGCGCAAAATCTCGCTCCGTTTGACGGTCTCGCCCACCTGCAACGAGAGCACAGACTCCTGGTAGTCGTCAGGAGAGCCGATGCCGAATATGCACGAAACGCTTGCAACGACAATGGTGTCACGCCGCGTCAGCAGCGACTTGGTAGCCGAATGCCGGAGCCGGTCAATCTCGTCGTTAATGGACGATTCCTTTGCCACGTAGACGTCGGTGTGCGGGATGTAGGCCTCAGGGCGATAATAATCGTAGTAGCTCACGAAGTACTCAACCGCGTTTTGCGGGAAGAACTCCCTGAACTCCTTATAGAGCTGTGCGGCTAACGTCTTGTTGTGCGCGATGACGAGTGTGGGCTTTTGCACGTGCGCGATCACGTTCGCGACTGTGAACGTCTTTCCTGAGCCCGTGACGCCGAGGAGCGTCTGGTACTTCTCTCCTCCGTTAATACCGTTGACGAGCTCCGCGATTGCCTTAGGCTGATCTCCGGTCGGCTTGAACGATGAACTTAGGGTGAACTTGGGTTGAGACATTATCGTACTGGGTGTGGACTTAATTTAATATAAACTAAATTATTATTTACAAGGTATATTAGACGACAGAGGGATACTCCAAGCTAGCGGCGTTACCATGTTTTTTCCCTCTGACCGCATATAACCTTGTCTTAAAGCAAATGAAACTAATTCGGCATCCTAAGGAAACCCTTATACGCACTCAAGAGCATGCTTGTACTAAGGAGAGTTCACCATGTGTACGGTCGGTGGCCCGTTCGGAAACGAAGACATAAAACGACTCGAAGCGAAACAATACGCTTGCAAGGAGTGCGGGTCGAAGTTCAAGGGCATAGGCAAGAACCCCATGTGCCCATCCTGCCAATCGGAAGACATAACAGAGCTTGAAGCGTAGCACCTAGCACTGCGAAGCCTTTCGTGAGCCCCTTTTCTTACTAGTGATTTTAGACTATCAAGAGCGCCAGCATGGAACAGCGCATACCGCTCGACGCCGATGAAATCTTGTTTGTGCGCAGTGCTGACGGTGTGATCGGCGTCGTGAAGTCAGGAGCCGCCCGGCAGCTCTTCATCGAGACGGTAGACGACGAGATCGTAATGACCGTTGACCCCGAAGATCTTCTCGTCGCATCGGGTTTCAGCAACGATCGTACGACCACTAACGCAATTATTTGCACCCTCGCTCTCATCCGGGACTCTGGTTCACCCCTCATCGTACTTCCCAAACATCATCCCGCATCAGCGCGGCTCAAGGTCGTGGCATCGGTAGGAAAGCGCACGGTCTTGCGCTGTGATATCCAAAAAGGGACGCATCCTGAACAAGATGTACTTTGCGGCTCTCTAGGACTGAACGGACTCGAAGTTAGCTCGGTCGAAGGACACGTCGTACTTCGCGGGGGCGACTCGCTAACCGTCGAACGCAGGCCTTTTCGATAGCGTTTTCTAACGCGCACACCATGGGTTTGTAATGGAGCTCGAGTTAAGCGCACCCGTCGATTGCGTAGCAGATTTCACATACAACTTTTATTGGCAGCATCGAGGCTCGATGCTGGAGCCCAGCGACCGGATCCCGCACCAAGAAGGGAGCGGATACACCTATCGCGACGTCGTTGAGGCGCTAAAACGTGGTGATGATGTCTACGTCAGCGGAGACGTCGGACATCGGTTGTGTTCAAGCTTCGGCGTCGACTTGCACTTCTTCTCGGGCACTGGCGCCACCATCCCGGTGGGAGACGTGATTGTCGATGGCAACGTTGACACGCGCATGGGAATCAGTATGACCGCTGGAGCGGTGTACGTGGCCGGGGCCGTAAAGGTACCGATCGGCAACGTCATTGAGGTCGCGTCTGATCGGAGCGGGTACCGGAAGTATCGATCGATCACCGATGTAGTGTGCAACGGCCTCCGTAGCGATACGCTTGTACCCCCTAACGTTCTATCGGGCAAACAGCTCACCGTGTCCGATGCACTTGTGCGAGACACCGTTGGCGCACGCTGCGCGTGTGACGCACGAATTTGCGTTGAAGGAGACGTTGACTTGAGCACCGGCATTCTCATGCGGCTTGGGACAGTGATCGTGACTGGCACCGCAGGCATGAACTCAGGAGCTCTTCTTAATGGGGGGACGGTGATCATACACGGGGACACAGATGCGTTCGCCGGAATCGACATGAAATCAGGCGTTCTCCTGGTAGGAGGCACGCCTCAGGGCTATCTGGGGGCCAACAAACGAGGAGGCACGATCTACGCACGCGGAGCAAAGGCGCTGCCACCCTCTAAGGCCCGGGCGGTCACAGGAAACGATATTACACTTATATCCAAGCATCTCGGCATCAGTCAACTCCACGCAATGATGTTCAAAAAGTTTGTCTAACTCGCCAAGACGTGCGAGCAGAGCTCCGGCTACCCTTCTCGACTTTTCCGGCGCGACGTCCCACACAATCGGCTTCTTTAGTTAGCATCGCTGACCGACGTCAGGGAAAACGTTCCAAAGCAAGATTAAAGAATGAGAGAGGTGATAAGAACGTGTATGGATCGCGAACAATACCTCGCAGCGATAACCACGGCCGCGCCACGCAAGGGACGCTACCTGAACCCCGACAAGGACATTGTGAATGCCCTTGTTGACGGGATACTGACGAACAAGGAGCGGTATGGGTACCACTCTTGTCCTTGTCGAATGGCTGCAAACGACAAGGAGTGGGACAAGGACATCATTTGTCCCTGCGTTTACTGTGACCCAGATGTTGCCGAATACGGCGCGTGTTATTGTGGCTTGTACGTGAGTGAAGCGTGCGCCACGGGGCTAAAAACAGTCCCTGAACACATCCCTGAGAGGCGTCAAACCGAAAAGTGGCAGCGCTACTGATGTCACTAAAGGGATAGTCGCAAGCGACGCGGACGAGCTTACACATTACGCGTGCTATGGATCTGTTCACGGCACGCGTTTTTCAAAACCAGCCGCATCTAGAGCCCCGACTATTTATCGAAAAACGACTCCAACGAGAGAGACAAGCTGCTGTCTGCCACCGGACAAAGGCCATTTATGAAAGAACTTGTCGCGGCTCGTCCGCTTAGAAGGTCAAATTAACTTGAGAATACCGATTTTCGGCTCGTAACACTTCCCTTCATCCATCAGTTCTTGCACGGCTTCTTCGACGTCATCTTCGTCGAGACCTTGTGCTTCAAGCGTCTCGATCAGACGGTCGTACGGGACGCCTGAACCGGCATCAAGCTCGTTCATCTTGAACAGCACGTGTTCCTTGTTCTTCGCAAGCGCCGCCGTCGCTACGGAGTCTTCCTGTGTCGTGGCCGCCTCGTCTGTTTGCTCGGGCCCTTGCTCACTTTCGCTGATTACTGCGTCGTCCGTCGCGCGGGCGCGTTGCGGATCGACGTTTGCCGGCGTGAACTCGCGCGCTTCGACCACGGCCTCGATGGCCGATGCGATCACTGGAACGATATCAGCGATTACGTCCGATCCGTTGTATGAGAGCACGGCACGGGTGATTCCATCTGCGAGCACGGCATTAACGTCGCTGTCGAGAAGCTTCGTGCTCAGCGTATTGCTCTGTAATCCCGCGCTCAAGGCGATCTTAAGGGCCTCAACTCTATCAAGCGTTCGCTCGGCAGTTGTGATAACCCAATTGTTGCGGGCCGTTTCCGTCGTTGGATTGATTTCCTTCGACCATATAGACGCGTATGAGGTCTCCTCACGAGTATAGAGGCGCGCTCTTCCAAGGACGGCGACAAACTGGGGTACCTCGGCCTGAGCAAGAAACGCCGCTGCCTCAGGCTGATATTTCCCCGCATACACAGTGAAGGTCCCAGTGGGGTCGGCTATGCGTGCGCGCCAGAGGTCTTCACTCGAACGAACGTTTTCCACTTCGGTGAGTACGCCAACTACAAAAATGCGGTTGATCTTGGCACCTGTGGGGGAGATGACATAAGAGGAACCGCTCTGATCATCTTCTTTCACCTGAAGCGTCGACTTGTTAAGCTCATAGGCGAACACTCGCCACGCGGGATCTTGAACCAGTACGATTAGCCCTCCAGTCGCGTATTGAAGCGTCTGGTATTATAAAGTTTAGTATTATCTCTGAGCACGGCTGACTGCACCATAAACGCGGTGATTGGGTGTACAGTTATGCCACCCCGCGCGCAAATGAAGCATCCGCCGCGTGCAAGCGACCTTTTCACTGAATCCCTGCCGTTTGGTGCCGTTCAACACGCCGCATTGCCCTCTGATAAGGCGACGGGCGTTTTTTGGTTCCGTGCCACGTCGCCGGACCGTCTGCTTCGACTGAGATGATTATGCAGATGCTATATACCCATGTATTTTCATGACCAACTCTGTGCAAACTCACTTGCGGCCCCGAGGTGTCTAAGATGCGATTTACGATGACCCCGCCCATCGACCTTGCACGCACCATGACTATTCAGATTCCCGCTCTAGAGTGGGTGAATAACTCAAACGGCTATTGGAGAGTGGTTGACGGAGTCACGCAGACGATCTGTCCGCACGCATTCAAAGGCCCTTTGGCCTCCGACCTCGATATGGAGGGGGTGCATCCTAACGAGATGCACTGGACGCCGCTTCTTCAACTCAAAAGCCACGACCCCTGCATACGTAAGCTTAGAGACTTCTTTGCAGGATTATACTTCATGAACAGGCAGGACCCCTTCAGGTGCCTGACGCTCACCTTACTCACCCAGAATAAGACCGCTGAGCGCGCGCGGTCGGCCTTCTGCGAACTTTCCAGACGGTTCGGATCGATCACGCCTCAGACTTTGTGCGAGGCACATCCACACGAGCTCCTGCCCGCCCTGCAGCGGTGTGGGCCTCACCGAAAGGCGGGTTACCTCATTTCCATCGCGCGCAAGCTTATGCAGCGGTGGAACGGAGACATGTCGTGGGTGTATGATGAACCGCGCCGCGCGCGAGAGGTACTGCTTTCTCTGCCCGGCGTCGGCCCAAAAACTGCTGATTGTGTCTTGCTCTACGCCGCGGGACACGAAATCGTTCCCGTAGACACACATATCGAACGGGTTGCCCGCAGACTCGGGTTCATCGAACGCGGCGCGATACGGCGTGGTCTCGACGTCAACGTGGAGGAGATTCGTGGAAGCACCAGGTCAAAAGACTTGGCCAAAGAGGCACTCGAGCACGACCTCGTTCACCCCGGCAGGAGTCACCTCCTTCTAATCCAACATGGATTTGAGTTTTGTCATGCGACTGCCCCGGCGTGCTTCCTCTGTCCGATTCGCGAAGAGTGCATCTCGATCGACAACCGGTACAGATCGACGCTGCACTTCAGCTCCCGGCAGCAATGACGACCGGATCGCCGCTTACGATCCCGTTTCGAGCACAAAAGCCTGAGTTCACTTCAAGTACGTATTGTATCGGCGCGCTCGACGTGTAAAGCGTACATGGATCACCGGTGCACGGCGGCACCGATGCGTAAATCTCGAGCACGTGCTTGTCTGCTGTGATAAACACGATATCGAGCGGGATGCGCATGTTCTTCATCCAAAAACTCTGCTGTTGCTGCGTTGGGAAGATGAACAGCATGCCGGCATCTTCATTCAAATAGGTCCGGTTCATAAGACCCATTTCGCGCTCTGCAAACGTATCGGCCGCCTCAGCGTAAACTGTTACGTTTCCCACCGTCACACGGTACGTGGTCGGTGCTTTCGACGCCGTGGTGGCTGAGCTGCCGTTTGTGACCGCGCTGCCTGGCGCGGTCGTCACCGAGTTCGTGTTGGTCGGCGTGCCCGGTTGCGTCATAACGCATCCTGACAGCATGCTCACTGCGACGACGCAGCACAGAACTACAATGAGTAGGGGCGTTCGTACGCGCATCAAACCAACCTCGTTTTCATGACTTCGCGTAACACAGTTGTCGCATAGCATCCTTTAGGGAGAAAGAATCTCAGTTCGACTTTCATCCGATCTTCCGCAAGCTCATCGGGGGCGACGTCAAACCGGATATCTGCCGGCAAGAGGACGTTGCGCATCACCCCCTTTGATGCCAGTCGCGGACAGCTCTCGATGGTGAAGGCGTCAAGATTAACGCCTGCAGAGGCAATAACGTCTCGCTCGATCTGACCGATAACTCCGTCTGACAGCGCGGTGTCGTATCCCGGAACCGGCATTTGAACAGAGGCGGTTCCTGCGGCCAGGCTCTGGTTCACCTCGTGCACGTTCTTGGGAACGACTGTTCTGACGCGCTCCCTATCTAGCGCCCGCACACGGTCACCGTCAAATCCGACCCCAAGCGGGAACCCGCGCTCAAGTCGGCTGCTCAGCATCTGATTGAAAAGATACGATTGGTACGCGTGAACGAAAAGTTTCTGCAGATTCGTAGAAAGGACTCCAAGGGCGCCATCAAAGTCATTAGGATACTTCGCAAGGTGGTTAAGCATCGCGCGCTCATAGCGCAGCCGCACAGGCATGTGCTTGAGCGCCTCTTTGAAGTCATACGTTTCCGCAACCGATTGCCGCACCGCTTTGACGTCGTCAGGCTCATCGGGGAACGGCTTAGCGATGTACGTCATTACTGCCCGCTCGAGGTCCCCATCAACAAGCGCACGGCCGACGACGTGATTGACGGGGCGGATTGATCCAAAGCGCTGAATGCCAAAGAAGTTAGGAAGCCCGCGAGCATTGCGCGTTTCCTCGACGACGCCCCCCACTGCGCTGGCGACGTCATTTTGAATCCCGTCCACGGCTCTGACCGTAATAACAAAATCGTTACCGTCGAGGTCGCCCAGGGAGATCGGCCTGTCTGATCGCCCTATGGGCTCAGCGACGACGGTTCCAAAGCTGAGCGGCTCGGCAAGCAGAATCGAATCGAGACTCATACGTTGTGTAGTCACCGCGCGCTTATCCTTCGTTCCTGCCCAGCTAATCCTTCTCTGGCTTATCTGCAAGCGCCGCGAGAGCTCACGTGCCATGTGGTGCGTCTCTGTGTCGGTCTTGGTCACTTTAATTAACTGGTAGCGCCCCTCCGAAGTGAAGCGGTCTGCGTAGACCTCATTGACCACAAAGTCTTCAGCGCGCTGACGGATTCGCCCACCGATGCCGCGAGAAGCCGTCAGGTACACCGTCATTCCTACAATCACGTCGCTTTCTGGAACTGCTTTGGCGTCGGTCATCGTCTTGGCCTGTTAGAGCAGTTTAAGGTCGCTCGTCACCTTATCTAGCTCTGCCTCCTTCGCCGGGCCGATAGCGAGAGCGGTAACGGTTCCGGGCGGCACTTCGGTGAGCCCTGCGTCGACGACGAGTGCCGTGATGAAGCCGCGCGCCTCAGCTATCGACTTAAGCTCATACAGCTCCCTGAGCGTCGCAACCTTGAGCGCGACCTTTTTCTGCCCCTCACTAAACCAGCGACGCTTTGTGGCCGGATCCGAGCGCTCATACGCAGAGACGGCAGCGTGCGCGAGTTGAACCGCCGCTTTTCCCGCGCTCAAGCGGAGATCTGATCTGATAATGAGGCACTGCTTGTACTCCATGCGTGCTTCCCTACGCGATCGATTCGCGTGTGCGTTCTAACACGAGAGCCTAAGACTGGTTTATTATATAAATACTAAACTCGTAAGCGCTTACGAGCATGGAATACGATGTCGTCGTGGTCGGCGCAGGTCCCGCGGGCTCAATGGCTGCAAAGTACGCCGCAAAAGCTGGTGCACACGTGCTCATGATCGAAGAGCACGCGACCATTGGCCAACCGGTACAGTGTGCCGGCCTTATCAGCACGCGCGCGTTTGAAGGGTGCGAAGTGCCCGAAACGCTCAGCAGGCGCGCCATCCGCGGCGCCAATATCCACGCTCCAGACGGGCGTGTCCTGACGGTCGACGGCAAGCGAACAATGGCCTACGTCGTCGACCGAGGAGAGCTTGATCGAGCGATGGCTTTAGAGGCACTCAAATCGGGGGTTGCCTCGCTTGTCAAAACGCGATTCAGCAGTTTGCGACGGCAGGGAAGCGACGTCATCATCGCCGCACTCAGCCAGGGCGAACCGATCGAAATACGCACTCGCGTGGTGATCGGAGCCGACGGACTGCAAAGCTCCGTGGGGAGGCTTGCAGGATTAGAACGAGTGCAAACGGTGTTCACGTGTGCGCAAGCGGAAGTCTATACCAACGGAGCGCTCTCCGATTTCGTCGACCTGTACTTGGGGCATGAAGTAGCGCCGGGCTTTTTTGCCTGGGCAATACCGACGCGATGGGACACAGTAAGAATCGGACTCTGCTCAACTGAACGGTCACTCGACCGACTCGGCCCGCTGATAGAACGGCTTTCGTCGCGCTCCGCGCCTTCGCTCCTACACTTCGCTGTAGGGGGCATACCGCTTGGGCCGCCGCCGTGCACGGTCGCGGCCGGCACCTTGATCGTTGGAGATGCCGCCGGGCAAGTCAAACCAACAAGCGGCGGGGGGATCTATCCCGGAACGCTATGTGCCAAAATAGCAGGGACCGTAGCGGCCGAGGCAGCGGCACATGGGAACACTTCTAAGGATGCTCTGATGGAGTACGACACGCGGTGGCGGTCCGAGATCGGGCGCGAACTCGAGACGGGATTGCGCATCCGTGAAGGATTTAACAAGCTCAGTGACGATGATCTCAACTACATGATAAGGGCTCTTGACGACGAGCGCACGTTGGACATCATATCGAAGTACGGTGATATGGATCATCCGTCCATCGTTCTTCGCAAGTTGCTGTTGAGTACAAAGGCGCCTCGCTTGCTGAAGCTCATCAGGCCACTGATCAAGTTAGCGGTTGTGAAAAGCGGCTCATAGACGCGGTATCAAAGAGAGAAGGGCTACAGGTGCGTCAAACGACGCTTCGCGCCGTTCTGGCCGCTATTTAGAGGTTCGTCAAAAGCATTATTGCATAGTAAATGAAAGGGGAGTATAATGGACGCACAAGTTGACGTACAAGCAAATCGCCCGGAATTCTCTATAAATCTCACCCGCGTCGGTGTGACCAACGTCAAAAAACTGATTAAGGTTACGCGGCGTGACAAACGACCGGTAATCTTAGTCTCTGAATTTGACTTGTTCGTTGATCTGCCCTCTGATCGCAAAGGTGCCAACCTTAGCAGAAACTTTGAGGTGATGGACGAAGCGTTAGAAGATGCGCTGAACGCGCCAGTTTATGAAATAGAACAGTTCTGTGGGGATGTCGCCGAAAAGCTGCTCGATCGACACGAGTATGCATCGCGCGCAGAAGTGCGCATGCGAAGCGAATACATGGTAAAACGCGAAACCCCCAGCACGGGCATCACGACCCAAGAGATTACCAACATCTTCGCGGAAACGACGACGTATCGCACCAACGACAAGCACCGGACGCGGCGGATGATCGGGGCTGAGGTCGTCGGAATGACCGCGTGTCCGTGCGCTCAAGAGCACACACGAGAACAAGCCGAGATGCGCCTAAAGGAGCTCAACGTCGCGCCCGCAGACATTGAGGCGTTTCTTCGAGATATCCCGCTCGCAACCCACAACCAGCGAGGGCGCGGAACCATCGCCATAGAGGTCGGCACTGGCTACGAGGTGCCGCTCGACACGATAATCGAGATCGTCGAAGAATCGATGAGCTCGAAGATTTACGAGCTGCTCAAGCGAACCGACGAAGCCGTGGTCGTTGAAACCGCTCACAAGAACCCTAAATTCGTGGAAGACTGCGTACGAGTCATGGCGCACAAAGTAGTCGAAGCGTTTCCATACCTGCCTGATGACTCGATTATCACCATAAAGCAGCTCAACGAGGAGAGCATTCACCGCCATAACGCCTTCGCAGAGCGCGTCGCGTCGCTTGAGGAGCTTCGCCAAGAGCTGGCCCTCGAGCAGGAAGTCGAAGTAAAAGCCTTTTGTGAGACTTAACCCGCTAGAGGGGCTTTGATTGGAACCCCTTGACCTTCTTGTTGAAATTGCCACGATCAACAACCGAATACGCGAAGCTGGTCGCGAGCGACTTGAACTTGTCGAGCGTTTCAACCGAGAGATCCGGGAGCTTGTGCGCGACTTCGAAGGCACGCCGGATACGTTTCGGGTGTATCTCGATCTGACGCGGCGCCTTCAACGAATAACGCGGCGGGTGGAAAAAGCACACGAAGAAGAATCACTCGATTACACCGAGCAGCTTGAAAAAGCACTCACCGTGCTCAAGAAACGCCGTTTTGAAACCGCTGTTAAGGAGCTTGATCGAATTCCAATTTTGGGGCTTCTCACAGAGCAGCGCGGGCTATTTGAAGAATACAAGAAGGGCTACGCGGCCCTGCGCACTCGCTACGAAAGCGTGGAAGCAGAAATCCGCGAGAAGGGCGCGTACTACGAATCTTTGCAAAACGTGGACGTCACCTCGTTTGACGACCTCGCCGCTTTGAAGGAGCAAATTGCTGCGTATAACGGCGGCGTCAGCACATTCCTAGAGACGTTCATTAAGCAAGCCCCCGCCTTGGACGTCCTCAAAATAAGTCTCGACGCGAGTTACCATCCTGAACTCGGATTCCCACCGTCGCCGAGCCACGAAAACGCTGAAAAACTCCTCGCTCTTGTGCTGAGTGATGACCTCACCTCACTCCCCCTCTACCGGCTTCTCGAATATGCCAAATACTCGGACAGCAAGCTCTCACACTACGTGGGAGATACGACAAACTTCAGGCAGGTCCTAGAATCAAACATCGTCTGGCTTGAATCGATAGATGATATCAAACGCCGAGGGGCGCTGAAGCTTTCTCTCAAAGAGCCGGGCGTATCTCTTGCGGTGAAGATCCCGAGACTTATCGCTTTTTTGTCAAAATTAAACGCCCCAACTGATCTACTTACCTTCCTGCGCAAAACCCAAAAGCTCGTGACGAGTGGGCGATATGAAAGAATACGTGCTACGAGTGCAGTAAATCGAGAGCACCTAGAAAAGATCCAGCAGGGTGCACACATTGACGATCTACGAGCGTTGGAAGATGAGCGCGCACGCTTAATGAAGCAGCTGAAGGACCTGGAAGAACCGCGAGCTGTGGAAATTGAGCTTGCGTGACGGAACATCTGGTGCGATCAACACGGCGTATAATGCGGGTCGCTCCCGAGCTCCGGCCAGTAAACGCGATTGCCCCGCCAAGCAACTTTCTTATAGTTTCGATCGCTATCTCCGTAACGGTTAGCAATGGGAACGGTCTGCGATGGCGAAACATTTTCTAGTGAATTTCTTACAACCGCACGTGAACTTGGTGCGACCGCCGCACAAGTATTTGATGCTGCGCTCATAGTGGTTGACGAACGCGTACGACTCAAATGCAACGTTCCCGTCTGCAAGAATTACAACGTGTCTTTGATGTGCCCCCCTAACGTTATGCCCCTCGATGAATTCAGGAACGTCCTCGCGCGATTCCAAAAGGCACTGATCGTTCAGATTGCGTACGACGTGCCTGACCGGATGCTCGAACGGATCCACGCAGCTGAAGATCTTGCGACCCTTTACACAGATGACGCGTATCTCAAAGGCTGGGATCAGACGTATTTGGTAGCAAAAAATACTCTTGATACGATCGCCGCTCGTCTTGAAGCTGACGCATTTAAAAAAGGCCTCAAGTTCGCTACGGCGTTTTCCGCGGGAAAATGTACGCTTTGCGAGGCGTGCGCCGGTGTGGGCAATCGTTGCCGCAACCCGTACAAAGCACGACCGTCGATGGAGGCTATGGGCATTGATGTGGGAGAGACGGCACGCAACGCTGGTTTGCCCTTTAATGAGTCGGCCTCCGATCGCATCGTGTTGAATGCACTCGTCCTACTTTGCTAGCCGTGACGCCCGTACCAAGTGATGGATGGTAATAGAATTGCTGGAACCGCTCGAGACGCTCACGATTAGAGAAGCAACCTGGAACGATTTCGATGCCATAATGCGCGTGCTCAGCATCGTCGATCACGAATTTGTGCCGCCGCTCACCGAAGGCGAAAACCTGCGCGTTAAGGTATCACGCATTTTGAACGACAGGCGGCGAAGCTGGATCAAAGCCGTCGATGATGGAAGGATTGTCGGCGTCGTCGCGGTCATCTACCACTACAGGCGACCTCAGCTCGGACTTATCGAGACGCTCGCCGTTCTGCCTGAATTTCGGCGTCACGGCATCGGCAAGAAACTCGTCGAATACGCCATGTCGAAGCTCTTTCAAAACGGGATGGAGGCAACACTCATAACCACGTGGGAGACCAACGTTGCGGCCTCAGCTATGTACAACGAATTGGGATTCAAGATGATTCTGCGAAAAAAAGTCGACGGCGCGTACTTCAAGCTTTTCTTCACGCGCAGTTTCGAAAAACGGGCTCCTTCGCGCAACGGTTTCTCACGCTTTTGGAGCCGACGCTAACAACGAAAACAGATTAGCCGTTTTGTGACACCTCGCCCCAACAAATAGGATCTGAAGAGCCATATCGGATTGCGTGCCGAAGCGCGTACATTCATGGGCGAACCTTGTTCAAAGTGCGTCTCACCCTTTTATCCTGTACGAATCCTGACGACTTCTTCCACGGGCAGCATGAATATCTTGCCATCCGCCATTTCGCCGGTTCGGCTGCTTTTGCTACGCTCTCGACTACCAGACTGACGTCGTCATCTCGAACAGCGATCGCGCACGTTTGGGTCACCCTTCTCGCCTGACTTCTTTCGTGGCATCACTATCGTCCGAAAGCAGTTTTGTGCGGCAGACCTTATGCCCCTCTGCTCAAAACTTGCGCAATCCATCTGTAAGTTCATCGCTTGCTGATTACCTTCACGACCTAGTGCGCACCGCCTTAGAAGGCTCGTGCAGCTCGTCGGCTTTAGTCCGTGCCTTCGATCCCTGAATAAAGAAGGTTCGACAAGCGATGCAGTGCAAACACCGCGTTCCAGCGGACTTAAATATGCCTGTAGAAGTGGTCAAAAATCGAAAGAAACACCGTACACAACAAAGAATAATGCTAAAGAAATGTGGCGACCAACATGGAGCGCGGGCCCGCCAAGCGAAAAGAGCTCGTTTTGAGGTAGGGCCTTGCGGCGAAGCCCGGCTCCTGCTGCATCGACACATTAACCCGTGCACTGATCGTATTTAACGATTTCGTTTCTATTTTATCCTTCTTTTTAAAATCTGGACTCGAAATAGAGGTATTTTGTTGTGGCAAGATAGCTATTTTTGTAAATGGATGGCGTTCTGCCCATATCCGCGGTTAAATCAAGGAGCTTCGAGCTATCCACTAGAACTGAATTCCAAAAAAGTGGTGAACCTGCTATAAATAGTTTCTAGCTGCATTGCGACTGCCGTTATCAGGCCACGTGGCGAGCTATGCGAACAGAGAGCTTCACAGAGACCGTTTGACAAAGATCGGTTACGACTGCTACCTGTTCGGTGAAAGAGCTCAGGAATTCATTATTTTTTTCATCGAGGTGCGCAGATTGATTCTTATCGAGTGTGGGCTCACGCGCGTTGCACCGGAAACGGTGGAAACTGTTGAGTGGAAAAATCCCGTTGGCGGGCGATATGCTCAAGTATGAAGCATTCATACTACGGTGTGACTAAACCAAAGCGAGGGCCGCATACCGTTCTGCGCCGTCATGCGTAGTGAGTCCCATGCCATTACACAAAGTTACTATTGCCATTTCAGACGAACTCCTGGCCGCTGCTGACAAGCAGGCGAGCTCTGAAAACAGTAGCCGCAGCAAGATCGTCGCGGCAGCATTAGGAGCGTATTTAGGCGGAGGGCGCGAGAGCGAAGGCACTGCAGAGGAAGACTTAGGAACGCTGATGGTGCCGCGTGAAACCGTGATGCGCCTCGAAGCCGAGCTTGAAAAAGGGGAGCGAGAGCTCCGCCATAAAGATGAGCTCCTTTATATGAAAACGGACATGATAGAGCGACTGACGGCGCAGTACGAGAGCTTCAAACAGGCGCGAGAAGACGAGATTAAGCGGTATGAGACCATCGCGGGGTTCTACGGAAGTGAGTCGAGCAAGGTCATTGACCGACTGGCGGACGTGAGTGAGATGCTTACGCGCTTGCTGCCAGCTGCTGTGTCACCTGCCCCCCCACCCCCCAGTAGCAAGGCGGGAGCTGAAGAGGTGCAAGCGCCGTTGCCGGAGACGGAAGACGAGCCGCCAAAGCGGTCACTGAGGGAGCGACTGTTTCGACGGAAGCCTAAGACGGAAGAAGTAAGAAGGCTATAATGGGCCTAAAAAAGTCGCTAACAAAAAATGAGTCCGCGACTTAGAGAAACTGACGTATACTGAATAAAAGCCTCGGATCCAATCTAAGCAGGCGCTTTAAAGCCCCTTTCATATTCAGCTCTTCGGCTGTTATCCCCGCGAATGCATGAAAGATTCGATTTATTTCATCATCTGAGAGATTTACTACGAATTCTTTGACTTTGTACGTGCGCTCACGTGCTTTACCAAAGGAACGGTTCCACTCAGTTTCGTATTCTCGAAGCACTCTGACCGACGAATCGTTTTGGCGCACCGCTTTGTTCGCAACCTGGCCGGCGATTGTTCCGCTCTGGAGCGCCGCCATAATGCCTCCACCAGTTATCGGCTCAGTGTGATGCGCTGCGTCACCCACGAGCATCAGCCCATTGCCCACTATATGTGAAAGCGCGCCGCTTACGGGGCAAGCCCCCATCATTAGTTCAACCGGTTTGCCATCGGGAAAGCGCTGTGCGACGAACTCGTCGAGGTACGCCAATGGGCGCTTCCCACTCAACTTGCTTCCGAGCACCCCGAGTCCGATGTTGCCCGCACCGTCTCCTTTTGGAAAAGCCCAAGCGTAGCCGCTCGGCGCCGAGGAGCCAAAGTAGAAATCGAGCGTGTTGTCCATTAGTTCGACGTTTTGCATGTGATACTGGGCGCAGCTCTCAATGTCCTTGAGCTTGAGCGTGGTGTTTATGCCCGCCCACCGGCCTACCTGAGATTCAACGCCGTCAGCACCTATCACAAGCTTGGCACGCACGTCAAACTCCTCACCGAGGCGGCTAAGCTTGACGCCTCGTACCGCGCCGTCTTCTAGAATCAGCCCAGTTGCACGGGTGCGCACCGCAACATGCGCTCCGGAACGAGCGGCATCCTTAGCCAGCTGTCGATCGAAGAGCTTGCGCTCTAGGACGATGCCAAGCGGGTCTCCCTTCCCGAACATCTCCCCGGAGACTTCGACTATTGTACCATCAGGAGCGGTAGCCCGTACTCCCTTAACTTCGCTTGCCACCCACTTCTTGTCAGGTTTTACGTATTTTTCGAATGACGTGTGAAAAACGAACGGCGTTTCAACAAGAGGCACTGCCTCTGCGCATCGAACAGGCGCCCCTATCTCTGGCCGTTTCTCTATAAGCAGAACGTCGCTATCTGCAGCTGCGTTCAGTGCTGCAACTGAGCCTGCAGGACCTGCCCCGACCACTATCACATCATAGTCTTCTCTCATTCGCCTCACTCACGTCTCTTGCCGACAACGGACAGATCGATGTGCGAATACTGTGTCCATGACCTTGAGCGGATAGCACCATCATCGCCACTACCGCAGGATTAAGCAGGGCAGTAACGAGCGTTATCATCATTCATGAGCCAGGTTTGCGGCACGAATCACGACGACGGACACAGCGCAGATGCAAAAAAAGAGTGCGCGAAGTAGTGCTTAAATATACCCTTTCCTTCTCAGCCAGTCGGCTTGTGGTGGAAGATATCGCCAGACAACATCCGCCTTTTCATCTTGAATGCTCCAGGGCCGAATAATAATGACGTCGCCCACACGGAGCCATACTCTTCGTTTCATCTTACCTGGAATTCGCCCCATGCGGGTTTTTCCATCTTGAGAGCGAACGGTGATTCGGCTCCCGCCGAGCATTTTTTCTACCGTTCCAAAGATCTCATTCTGGTGTTTTCTGGGCAGCCTCACCTTGCTCGGTTGCTCTTCAGTCAGCTCAACACCTCATTTGATATTTGATGGTCATTGTCTTTCCTCGTAATCAGGTAGGCGTGGGCCCTTATATATTGCGCGTCCGTCAGAACTCTCTCATTCGACATCTCGTCCCGCTTGCGAAGAAGAGAGCCCGAGCACAAAAGGGGACGTATGACATTGTCTGGTGGCGGTAGCATTGCACGATCTGGTTAACGTGGGACTGTTAGGTTGGAAGTTGCTCATTCCACGAAAAACAAATGCTGACCGCTAGTGGATCTAATTGAGCAGTACCGAATCGCTTGCAAGTGTTCTTCGCAGTGCTGTTGAGACGCTTCGTAGCACCCCCTACAAGCGCTACGCAAACGCTTCGGTCTAGCAGGCAATGAGGTGGGGCTGGTTACGGATCTGGCTCGGGTCGGATACCGCGCACATAGCCGAACGTCTGTTGCAAGGGGAGGGCCACTTGACCTGCGTCGACGTTTCTACAGTATAATTCGAGACCATCCAAAAAAGGCTGAAAAGCGTGGTGACGTTGACTTTAGGCTCGATGACATTGCTCACTTAACTTCGCAGGTAACGCCTATGACGTCGCCGTAATGCACTTCGTTGCACCACTGGAGAAGAACGGGCAGCAGCAAGAAAAAGTAGACATGTTGGCGCGAGAAGAAGCAGCGCTGGTAGGTTGTTTATTCGCGAGCTGCGTCACGGCTTCGCGAGTGCGAAACCGAATGGCGAGATCGCTGATGGCAGAAATTTGTGACAGAGTGTTAGCGGGAGCCCCGCCGTAATGTCATGTCATAGTGGCTCAGTGGTTTTGCGTCGTTTCCAGAAAAAAGGCTTTCCGCGGGAGTGCGGCAGGACAATCGCAACGTAATAGTACGATCGACGCAATGAACTCGCTAATCGTAACGGAACAACCGCGACAAACAACCAGGGTTAGAGAGATGCCGCATATCGCTGAAATGCGCGCTTTGTTAAGACGATTAGATCTTGCATGTTAGCTTTAAGCCTCAATATCCTAGAGACGCTCAGTAATTTCGTCATTTCCGTTATTGAACAGCTCGGTTACGCCGGTGTTTTTGTTGCAATGGGGCTAGAGAGCGCGTGCATCCCGCTGCCAAGTGAGGTGATCATGCCCTTCGCCGGCTTTGTCGTCTGGAAAGGGGAGCTTACCCTGATCGGCGTTACTCTTGCGGGTACGGCCGGTAGCCTCGCCGGCTCACTCGTAGCCTACTTCGTTGGGGGATACGGAGGTCTGCCCCTCCTCGAGCGGTATGGCAAATACGTGCTGATACGTAAGAGCGAGCTTGATCGGGCACACGCGTGGTTTGGAAGATATGGAGAGACCGCCGTTCTTGTCAGCAGGGTGTTGCCGATCGTGCGAACCTTCATCTCCCTTCCAGCCGGCGTCGCCCGGATGGACGTGAAGAAGTTCTCTCTCTACACGGTGCTGGGATCGCTTCCTTGGTGTTTTGGGCTTGCTTATGTTGGCGTTCTTCTAGGTCCCCACTGGTCGGATCTTGAGGCGCTCTTTAGATATCTTGATATCGTCGTCATAGCGGGGATAATCGGCCTTGTTGGTTACCTGATTTATCACAGAAAACGGTTTGTGAGCCAAATACGCTCGTGATGGATGTGGCTAGACAGCGTCGCCGTAAATCGTAGACGAAGAAAAGAGACGATTACGATAGCTCCAACCTTAAAGAGGGGCAAGACCTGCACCGAGGGCAATTAGCGTCCACATAACGTCTTCAAACGCTGCGAGGGCGAGCGCTCAACCTAACGCGCAAAACACGAGAAATGAGTGAGGCTCATAAATTGCGCGTCATACAACTAAGGCCATTTTGGCGTATTGTTGCACGACAACCTCGCCTTGCTTGCAAGTACCTAGCCGGACTAAGGTTCCACAAGGACCAATATCGTCCCCCAAGTGCCCGCCATAAGCAGATAGCAGCGACCAGGCTCAACAAAGACAACTAGCTTGTCATTGCGGCGTCTGATTATCGAAAGCTGAGGGGACGTGTCTAGCTGCTTCATTTGGCACAATCGTTTGCAAATGTCGCGATCAACAGGAATTCGACGGTATCGACTAAGCGTCACAGCGACCATTAACACCAGCTGCTTGACGCGATCGACATCCACGTCTCTGCCGCCCAATCGTGGACAAACCATTTAAGCACAGCCAATGTTAGTCGCATGGAGATGCGGTAGCCGATGCAAGAACTAAGCGAAAAAAGGGACGATGTCGAAGAAGCCCTCAGCGCAGCACGCGAGCGCGGAGCCCAGTTCGCTGATATCCGCCTTGAGAGCTCTGATGGCACTTCGATCTCCGCGAAAGACGGGATAACGAAGATCAATAGCTCTAATGAACTTGGGGCTGGAATACGGGCCTTTTTGGAGGGCGCGTGGGGGTTTGCGTACACGACAGAAGTAGATCACCGCGGCTTGACCGATTGCGCTGAACGCGCGGTTAGTCTCGCCAAAGCCGTGTATGAGCGCGCTGAGAAGTTTTCGATTGAGGTGCCGGCGTTTGAAGACACTGTCAAGACGGCCGTGCAGCGCCTGCCGACTCAAGTTTCAATCGCCGACAAGCTCGGCTACGTCCTGCGGCAAGAGCGAGAAGCAAAAGAGGCAGATAAGCGCGTCAGCAGCACGGAGATCGGATACACCGATATTGTTCTGCACAAAATAATCGCTAACTCCGAGGGAACGTATGTCGACGAGACTGTCGTGCGGTCGATTGCTCGCGCAATGGTCTTTGCGAAAGAAGGCGCATTGCGGCAATCAGGCTATAAGGCCAAAGGTGATTCAAAAGGGTTCGAGCTCTTCCTAGACGGCGCGGACATCGGCCGAACTGCTGGAACCCAGGCAATCTCGCTCCTCGACGCAAAACCGGCCCCTTCTGGACAGTTTGATGCCGTGCTCGACCCGTCGCTCTCCGGGGTTTTTGCGCACGAGGCGTTCGGACACGCGTCCGAAGCTGACGCGATCATTTCAGGCACGTCTATCTTGGCAGGGAAGCTAACCCAAAAGATTGGATCTGAAGCAGTGACGATCGTAGACGACCCGACCTTGCTGAGCTACGGTTACATGGGCTACGACGATGAGGGTATCCAGACGCGCCGAAAGGTGCTCTTGGAACGCGGGATTTTGCAGACCTACCTCACCGACATCGAAACCGGGTCACGCCTAGGCTTGGGGACAAACGGAAGCGCGCGCGCGCAGCGGTACGACGCTCCACCCATCGTGCGGATGAGTAACACCTTCTTTGAACCCGGAGACTACGCGTTTGACGAGCTGCTGGAGGGGTTCAGCGGCATATACTTTATCGGCTGGCAGTACGGCTACACGACTCCTACAACCGGGATGTTCACCTTCAAAAGCAGAGAAGCGTACGCAGTCGAACACGGAGAACTGCGCGATCATTTGAGGGACGCTGCGCTGAGTGCGATGACGCTCGAGATCCTTCACAAAATCAACGCCATAACGCGGACCTTGTCGTTTGACCCTGGAACGTGCGGCAAAGGCGGACAGATGACACCAAACACCACGGGAGGCGCTTACATGCGTGTGAGTGACGTCGTTGTGGGAGGGATATAAGTGATGACCCACACCGAGCGAGAGGCTACGCTCCTCGAGATATGCACGCGTGCATTGGCGCTCGTAGACACGTCAATCTACCAAGGAGAAGCATTCGCGACTCACTCGAACTCTGTCAGCGCAGAGCTCGAGAAGGGCAAGATCAAATCAAGCCAAAGCGGCTTTGAAAGTGGCATCGGGATTCGGATCTTCAAGGATGGTAGCATGGGATACGCGCACGCATCGCTCGAGCGGGTTGAGTTCGCTGTCAAGCAAGCGATCTCGGCGTCACGTGCCGGACGTCCTGACAAAGATTTCAAATCGCTTCCGCCCGCCGAGCGCTATCCCATTGTCTCCGGCACCTGGGACAACACGATCGCATCACTCGACGTCTCAACCGTCGCGCAACTGGCGATTGACGTCGCCGACGCATCGCGTATTGATAAGCGCATCGAGATAGTCAATTCTGGCGCTTCAGTCGGGCGCTGGAGCGACGCGATCGCAAACACGTTCGGCGTTTCGGGAACAGACAGTGGAACGCAGGCGGCGCTCGACGTCGACGTGATTGCGCACAAGGGGGAAGACAGCGGAAACGGCTTCGAGTACGCTGCATCGCGGCGTTTCGATTTCGATGTTGATTCGGTTGGAAGTGCGGCCGGAGAGATGGCGCTGCGTAGTATGAACCCACAGCCGGTTCAATCAGGCAAGATGCCTGTCGTGCTCGATCCCCTTGCTGTTGGATCCATCATTGCGGCTGCGGTCACCGTGAGCGCCGAAGACGCGCAACGGGATCGGTCGTTTCTAACAGGGAAAATAGGGGAACACATCGCTGTAAGCGAGTTCACGATTGTGGATGACGGACTCCTTAGCGGCGGCTTAGAGACAAGCCCCTTTGATGCTGAAGGAGTCCCATCACAGCGAACCCCTCTCGTCGAAAGAGGCGTCCTGCGTTCTTACCTCTACGACAGCTACACGGCAAACAAAGAGGGGACATTGAGCACGGGCAACGCCTCTCGCGGGGACTTTCGGCAGCCGCCTTCAATATCGCCCACAAACCTCGTAATTGCAAGCGGAGCTGAGGCTAACGTAATCGAGGATGTGGGACACGGCATCTATATTAGGGCCACGGGCGATCGGCCGAATCCAAGCACCGGAGAGTTCTCCGGAATGGTCTACGCCGGCTACGCCATCGAAGATGGCGAACTCGAACACGCCCTAAAGCAGACCAACATCGGAATTGACGTCCTCGATTTGCTTCAGCAGATCGAGGGCATAAGTCGCGAGGTCAAGACGTACTTCAGCTTGACGACGCCAACCGTTCGGATAAGGGATGTCAGCGTCGCAAGCAGCGGCTGAGGGCCAACGCAAGCAGTAAATAGAGGAAGAATAAATTCTGCTTACTCGGGAGCGACGAGACATGGTGGCTTTTTTGCGAGACTTAGAAAAAACAGCGCGTCAGAACGATAGCTGGCTGTGCGTGGGGCTGGACCCTGATGGCACGGTGGATGATGTTTTCGATTTCAACCAGCACATTATCAGCGCTACGCTCGATTTGGTCTGCTGTTTCAAGGTTAACACGGCGTTCTACGAAGCGCGCGGCCCTTCAGGGTTGGACGCCCTTATGAAGACGGTGCAGTATATCAAAGAGTTCGTGCGCGTGCCAGTCATTGTCGATGCAAAGAGGGCCGATGTGGCACACTCGTCAAAAGCACATGCCAAGTACGTGTATGAGGTCGTGGGAGGGGACGCCGTGACGGTAAGTCCCTATATGGGACTCGACGCGATAGAGCCCTTCATCGAGCGGCGAAACAAGGGCGTCTTTATCCTTTGCAAGACGTCGAACGCCGGGGCTTCAGAGATACAAAACCTGTCATGTGCAGAGCCGCTCTATCAGGTCGTTGCGAAAAAGGCATTAGAATGGAACATACACGGCAATCTCGGCTTCGTTGTGGGCGCTACGCAAGGAAGTGAGCTTGAGGCAGTACGCAGTATTGTGGGCGAGGAGGTCCCACTCCTCATCCCGGGCGTCGGATCACAAGGCGGTGACCTTCAGAAAGCAGTCACGTCAGGGATGAACGCTCAAGGGCGCATGGGCATCATCGCCGTGTCCAGGGATATCATTTTCGCACAATCACCCCACAAGATGGCAGCACAATTGCGAAATGATATCAACGCCTGTCGAGCCAATAGTAGTGGCAGGCAGGGCGTCTAGGTCACGCGGCGGACCTTCACTTGGCCAAGAATGGCATTCACGTTTTCTTGGGTTATGGAGACATCATCGATGAGAGTTGCTGCGGTTCCTGTCGCTGCTGCCCTCGAGGCCGCTTCCTTGAAGTTTTCTCCCAAGACTAAGCTCTGAACAAATCCGGCAACGGCTGAGTCTCCGGCGCCGATGGTATTTGTCACAGTCACTCGCGGCGGATGTGCTATCCACCGTTCATCTTCGGTTACCAGCAGCACGCCTCTGGCGCCCATGGAGACAAGAACCACATCAATGCCCCCTTCGTGCACCTCTATGGCCGCATCGACGATCGCGCTCATATCTTTGAGCTGCCTAGCCAAGAGTCGCTCGAGCTCGTGCACGTTCGGCTTGATAATGTGGGGCTTCGCCCTTAAACCGGCCCTGAACGGCTCATCGTCAGAATCGAGAACGACCGTCGCTCCTTTGCCTTTTGCGATCTCTACGATTTTTTGGTAGATGATTGGATTGACTCCGGCAGGAACACTACCACTGAGAATAACGTAGTTAGCATCCTCGAGCCCTTTGATCACATCGATCATCTCCATAAGCTCGAAGGACTGGATCAAAGGGCCGCGTAGATTGAACGAGATCTGCCGGTTCCTAGCCGTCTCGTGAATATACACGTTCGTGCGGGTTTCGGCGGAGATTCTGACGAACTCGCAGTTAACGCCAAGATTGAGCAGGCATCCTTCGAGCTCCTGCCCTATGAAACCGCCAGCAAACCCAATCGCTTTGTTGTCCACACCAAGCCGGGTGAGGGCTTTGGACACGTCGATGCCTTTACCGCCTGCATATCGGTCATCGCCGTCCACTCGGTTAGGGTTGTTATATTCGATGGACTCAACAGTGAGTATGCGGTCAAGCGCAGGATTCAGCGTGATCGTGTATATCATAGCCCTCTACTTCACGGCCACGCAGAGCTTACGTAGGTGCTGGCAGCGCTACCTATGGCCGAGCTAACGATTCACGACATATTATAGTCTTTCACTTTAAACTCTTTTCTTCCCGTGTAGATCTGCAGCGCTTCTTCCACACCTTCACCATTCACGACGATGGCTGAAATTGCATTGCACATTTGAATGGCTTCCTTGAGCCGCTTTTGGTGTATGTTCCTGCCAGTCGCATTGCCACTTGCGCCGCTGACGAAGATTTGCTCCCAGAGGCGCTCGAGGAAGAGTTTGACATCTACAGTTGAGCCCCCTGCGCACAATACTTTGCATCGGCCCGCGGCCTGAACGGCCTCTTTAAAGGCTTCTTTGGAATCGACGCCGTCTTTCTTCGGGTAGTTTACTTTCACAAAATCCGCACCGAGGGCAGCACCCAGCCCGGCTGCACCGGCGATGAGATGCGGGTCGTGCTCATCTTTCACTGCCTTGCCGCGGGGATAGACCCAAATGATCGCGATCATGCCACGCTTGTGAGCGCCGTGAATGATCTGGGCGGCCTCGTGCAGCATGTGCGCTTCGTATTCGCTTCCAGCGTAGATCGTATATCCAACCGCGGGAATATTCAACGCCGAACTCTTCCGAAACCCATCGACTTGTTCCATCGAATAGAAGAGGCCACTGAACGGTTCTGCTTGCGCGGTCTTTACGAGGTTCGACTTGGAATTAAGCTTGATAAGATAATTGACGTTCGGATAGTCCTCGCCGTAGCGAGCGATCAGGCCCATCTGCGTCGCAAAACACCCGATTTCAGCGCCACTCGCGATTCGAAACAAGTGCTCAGGATCGTTGTCGTCAGGGGAAATGCCGGGGCCATGGAAATCATCGTTCAAGTGCTCAATCTTCTGATCTCCCGCAAAGAGCATAAGACGGCCGCTCCCCTTGGTTATGGTGGATAGACTTCTTTTATATTCCATTCGCAGCTCTTGGGGAACGTCTAATGGAGCCCTAATTGCGCTCATCGAGAAATCCATTTGTACCTCCTGTCGGGGTTTTTTCCCGTTTTCACTAACTCGACCGCCTAACTTATTGCTTTGTCGCCAGTTTAACGCGAACGCGGCAGGTTTGACCGCTACCCATGCTCAGCCGGAGGCCTCCTTGCAGCTATGGAGTCTACGTAGATCACTTATAAAGGCAGGATATCGATAGGCATGAAACGTGACAGATCAGCACAAAGAACCCGTGGAAGTGTGCCCCGGCGTCTTCCAGATCCCTGCGCAGCGGCCATCGTGTCATGTTTACCTCATCGTTGGGACCTCCAAGATAATCATGATAGATTCGGGAATTGATTCGAGCTTTGGCGATTTGAGAGATGGGTTAGGAGGAATTGGATTCACACCTACAGATGTTGATTTGGTCGTTAACACGCATGAGCACTTTGACCCATCGGCGGCAACAAGCACTTCTTCCGCACCGCCATTCTCGCTGCTGGACGACTCGCCGCTGCAAAAATAACCGAAAGAGACGAATATGTCACCATGTACTCGTCATTTTCGGCCGATTATCGGTATACGAAACCGCATGTGTGGTTTGAGAACGGAGCGTTTATCGACCTGGAAAACGCGAAACTCGAAGTGATCGAAACTCCCGGCCATACATCAGGCTGTATATGTGTCTATGAGGAGTATAACAAACTCCTATTCTCAGGAGATACTGTTTTTGCACATGGGACTCTGTCGGCGATAGCACCGTCGGGAAGTGCCGGTGACTACGTGCACTCCATGGGCGTGCTCAATACGAAAAAGATAGAGCGACTCTTTCCCGGCCATGGATCGCTTTCGCAAACGCCCTCTGAAGACATAGAACACGCATTGAAAAACGCCAAAACAAGACTGCAGGAAGTGAAAACTGGAGATACGTGGTCTAAATCCACGCCTCTAGATGAAGCAGATCAGTGAAAAGGAGCTATTTCAAGTAGCGCCGCTCGCCTTCTTCCATATAGCAGATGCGATTACCGATGGCTACCGCGTGATCCGCGATGCGCTCAAGGTACCGAATGACGTATAGCAAACTGGTCACGTCAGCAACGGTCTCGGTCGAGCATTTTCCTTGAGCGAGTGAGTTCACCATATCGTCAACAATCTGCTTATACAGGGAATCAATTCTATCGTCGCGCGCCTCGAAGCTGCGCGCTTGTTGAACGTTGCCTTGCGTGTACGCTTCGATGCTATCGGCGACCATCGCCTTCACGTCAGCGACGAGCTCGTTGAATTTCGACGCCGAAACGGGTATGCGGATGGGCTTTCCCATATTGATAACCTCTTCGGCAATGTCAACCGACCAATCTCCGATGCGCTCCAAATCAGTTATCATCTTGAAAGAGGTAGCGATTATTCTCAGGTCCTTTGCCATAGGTTGCTCAAGCGCAAGGAGTCTTACGCACTGCGATTCGATCTTTCGATCGAAATTGTCTATCTTATCGTCATTGGCGATTACACGCTCAGCAAGCGCAGTGTCACTCGTCTCAAGCGCGGTTAGCACGTCTTTAACAGATTGCAAGGTAATGGCCCCCATATCTATGACGCCGCGCCGCAACTCATTCAACTTTCTAACGAAACGATTTCGAGCCATGTCTTACTTCTCTTATCCGAACTTGCCGGTCACGTAGTCTTCTGTCCTCTTATTTTGCGGTCGCTCAAATAAGTCTATCGTCGGGGCGTACTCAACCATCTCGCCCAGCCAGAAGAACGCTGTGCGCGACGAGACGCGCGCTGCTTGCTGCATGTTATGCGTGACAATAACAATCGTATAATCCTTTTTGAGTTCGTAAAGTAGGTCTTCAATCTTGGACGTCGCAATCGGGTCGAGCGCCGACGCAGGCTCATCCATGAGGAGGACGTCAGGTTCCACCGCGAGGAGCCGCGCAATGCAGAGCCGCTGCTGCTGGCCGCCCGAAAGCCTGAGCGCAGACTCACCGAGTCGATCCTTAACTTCGTCCCAAATCGCCGCGCCTTTGAGGCTCCTTTCTGCGATCTCGTGCAGGGTCTTCTTATCTCGAATCCCGTGGACCCGCGGCCCGTAGACGACATTGTCGAAAATGGACTTCGGGAACGGGTTCGGCTTTTGAAACACCATTCCAATCTCTTTGCGAAGTTCCACGACGTCCGTATCCGAGTCGAGGATATTACGTCCTTTGTACATTATTTCGCCCGTAAACTTGACGTTGTCTACAAGATCATTCATTCGGTCAAGTGTTTTGATAAAAGTCGATTTTCCACACCCTGATGGACCGATTAGGGCCGTGACTGCGTTCTTTTGAATGTCGATGTTGATGTTCTTGAGAGCTTGAAAGTTCCCAAACCAGAGGTTCAGGTTCTTTATACTTATTTCAATCTCGCCGCTCACGTCGTCATAGCCCCTTTAGTTTCCTGGTATAGCGGTTCATTAGATAGTCAGTAGTAAATGTAATGGCCAAGATCACAATAATCAGTACGGCGGCTGTACCATAAGCCGTTCTGGTGTCGTTATACTCAGTAAGGATGTTATAAATATACAGTGTCATTGGGCACGCAGGATCCTGCAGGCTGTGGGGGACACTCAGAGCTCCGCCTACAGTAAGCAAGATGGCCGCAGTCTCGCCGATAGCACGCCCCGCGCCGAGAATGAGTCCGGTGATGATTCCTGGGAGCGCTGTAGGCATGACTACGGTAGTAATCGACTGCCATTTCGTCGCACCTAAGCCTAAGCTGCCTTCCCGTAGCTCTGCCGGGACGGCTTTCAACGCCTCTTCAGAAATTCTGAGCGATATGGGGAGCACCATGAATGCTAGTGCAAGCCCCCCTGATAGTACGGACCATCCCCCAGTGTAAGGCCGTAAATAGATGACAAAAAAGAGGAATCCAAAGAGGCCGATAATGATAGACGGTATGCCTGCCAATACTTCTGCCGCCTGGCGAATTACTTTTCGCAGAAGGTTCTCTTTTGTGTATTCGTTCAAATAGATCGCCCCGCCGACGCTCAGCGGAGCGGCTACCAACAAGGCAACGCCCGTGACCGCGACCGTCGCCACTATCGTCGAGTAGATTCCTGTCCCTGTCTGTCCCCTCACACCAGGATTTGCCGTCAAGAAATGCCAGCTGATGAGCGGAAGTCCGTTTACGAGTATGTAGGCCAATATGACGATGAGAATGACCAGGGTCGCAATACCCGCCCCCCAGAGCAATCCTATAGCCGCAGTCTCGCGGCGCTTGGCGGCCATTAANNAGCGCGATTTGCGCGGTAAGCGTGCTGACCGGAGCGAATATTGAACCGGGGATGGTTACAGAGTTTCCAGCCACCAGCAATACCGCCATCGTCTCGCCGATGGCGCGCCCCATGCCGAGTATGACGCTCGCAATGATGCCCGAGCTCGCTGAAGGGATCAAGACGCTCCTAATTGTTTGCCAGCGCGTAGCCCCCATCGCTAAACTCCCTTCTTTGTATTCACGAGGAACGGCGCGCATTGCATCAGTAGATATGCTGATGATGGTAGGGAGTATCATGATGGAGAGGATAATCCAACAGGCAAGAACGCTCGTTCCAAATCCACCAAATTCCCCCCGTATCCACGGTACAATCACAAGAAGGGCAAAGAACCCGTAAACGACTGACGGGACACCGGCCAAGGCACTTACGGAGGGGACCAGCATGCGCCGGATCGCAGGGGGTGCAATTTCAGCCAAGAACACAGCGCACGCGATCCCTAGCGGCGCTCCAATCGCCACGGCGCCCAATGTGACGATCAGTGATCCCAGAATAATGGGGAATATTCCCCACGTGCCAGCAGCGAAGCTGTCAGCGGGCAGCCAAACGCTCCCTGTCAAAAAAGGTAAACCCGCTTCAGCCAAGAAAGGCACTCCTTGGCTAAAGACGAAAACGATAATCAAAAAAATAGCGAAGATTGACGAGATCGCGCACACCAGCAAGATCAACTGGATGAAACGCTCTCTTGCGTCCCTCGTTCTTGATCTCCGAAGTGCGCGCACCGGTGTGTTGAACGTGGCTTATGACTCCTTTGCAGAAAAAAAGGGGGGAGGGGATGCTTAGTCGTTACGTCGTTATTGCATTGTCGTTGCTGTTGTTGCCGTTGCTGTTGTGGTCGTTGCTGCCGTTGCTGTCGTTGTCGGCGAGACGTACCCTGGTACGTCGCTGAGCGCTACCTCACCTTGGCTCTTTAAGATCGCTTGTCCTGCGGGGCTAAGGGTGTAGTTTATGAAACTTTGCGCAAGTCCCGTCGCGGGTCCGTTCGTTACGTACAGGAGATATCGCTCAATGACGTAGGTTCCGTTTGCTAGGTTGCCGTACGTAGGGGCAATGCCATTGATGGTAAGTGCCTTGACCGAGCTGTCGACTGCATTCGTAGCGATGTAACCAATTGCGTTCGCATCTCCCGCGACATACGATTTCACCGATCCCGTGGAGGACTGTGTGATCCCCCCAGTGCTGAAGTTACCACCCTTCAGTACCAGTGATTGTATCCCAGATCGCGTGCCGGATCCCTGTTCCCTGTTGACGACATCGATCTTCGCGTTGCTGCCGCCGACTTGGTTCCAGTTGGTGATGTTACCGGTATAGATGTTCATCACCTGAGTAATCGTCAGACCATTCACAGCAGTGTTGTGCGGATTAACGATGATGGCGATCCCGTCAACGCAAATTGGGATGGACTGGAGATTCGGATACTGCGCTAGCTCACTAGCTGTAACGTTGGCTGAAGCCATACCGATCTGCGCAGTGCCTGTACCGGCGGCCGTAATGCCCGCCGCCGTTCCACCGCCTACCACGTTTACAGTGACGCCTGAGTTGTTTGCCATGTAGGCCGCCGCCAATGCTTGCGCGTCCGGCTGCACTGATGTCGACCCTGCAAGTGACAATGTACTGCTGCTGCCGCTAGTCGAGTTGTTGGTGCTGGACGTACATCCAGCTCCGAAAACCGCCACTGCGACGAGCAATGAGATTAGCACTATTGGAAAAATCTTTTTCATAGGTTCACCACGTCTCCCTGGAGCGAATATAGATCATATGGCTATCCTATATAGACTATATAGATCACGTAGCGGCGCCGTAAAAACTAAACGGACGACATGCTTACCGGTTCGACTTTGCGACTGCGAGATTGATGGCAACCTCCGCTATATTCATCCCATAGTCTGCAACCCGGTCAATACTGTTGATGATGCAGTATATTGGCAGCGCTGCGCGAGCATCTAGATCGAGCGTCATTTCTTCCAGACGTTTGAGGACGGGCGTCTGTCTGCCCTTTGCACTTATAGCCTGCTCGGCAAGCGTCGTGTCAAGCTTTGAAAGTGCGTCCATCGCGAGCTGTATGACGGTATTTGACAGAATGCTCGCCTCGTTTATGCTGTTGCGCACCTCTTCAGGGACTGGTCCTCCTGCCAACGTCAGCACGCAGCGCGCTATTTTAGTCCCGTGATCGGCGATTCGCTCGAGTGAGACGGCGGTGAGGTAGTACTCAAGACTCTCGTTTGCGGCAATGTCTGAAGCTTCCGAAAACGGGGTCGCGACCATCTCTTGCAGACGTTTGAGCACGAGCAAATAATGGCGGTCCACGTCCCGATCTCTCACTATGACGTCACTAGCGAGATCGATGTCATTTTTCAGCAGCGATTTTATGGCGTCGGCGAGCATCGACTCGACGATGAGGTGCATTCTCCTGATAGACTTTTTGACTTGCAGCTCATTGGGACTTAGAAAATCCTGTATCACGACCGATTTCGCGGTCTCTTCGACGACTTCCATGCCAATGAGGCGGTAGGACATGTCACGTATCGTCTCTCGCTGCTCGGATCGAATCTTGTGAGCTCGAAGCTCGAACGTGTCATAGCCCGCGATGTAGATAGCAATCATGTGGCGTGCCAAGGCCTCGTCAAAAAGGGCGTCAATGTTGAAAATCCCACGTTCCTGTGGCTTAACGTGTTCGTTAGGCGTGACCCGCAGCGAGCCGTCCGGCAGCGTAGACAGTGCCACTCGTGACTTCTCCTTCAAACCGAGTTGCGTGGCCCAAACCTTGGGCAGCGAAACTGTATAGCTCGATTTGCCAGTAAGTTGAACCTTTCGAATCTCCATAAAAATCTAAGAATCATATAGAAAAGTTAGCCATATATACTTATTGCTCGAAGAATAGAGCATGCCGGGGGCGGGAGTTGAACCCGCGCTCTTCAGATATCTCAGGTGTCACTGACATGTACCCTATGAGTCTGACACCTTAGCCGTCTAGATCGCTGCCTTAGACGCAACAACTTACTAGGCCACCCCGGCCCGCGAGATGCCATAGCGCGCCACAGCGCACGCTACAGATACTCCCGCTATTATGAGCGCTCTATAAAAGGCTTTTGTCGCGAACTGCCGCCACATTTATATAAAAATAATATATATATCTGCCTATAATTAAAATAATGCCTTGCTGAACGGAAATTGGCGAAATAATTTAAAAACGTATTTATATTGTCAATATAATTTATCGGATAAAAATAGTAAGGGGAATATAATGAGGGACGAATCCATGCCGGTATTCGACCAAGATGAGGAGGTCATGTGTAACCTGCTGTGCAATATCGGCCTTAAGAGGAACATGGCGAAGGCACTTGTGTACCTTTCAAACGTCAACGAATCGGTGTCCCGCAATATTGAACTGGGTGCTGGCTTGCGACAACCTGAAGTCAGTATAGCGATGCGCGAGCTTAGGGAACGTGGTTGGATCGAAGAGTGGGAGCAAAAAAAGGAGGGCAAAGGCCGCCCGCTCAAATGTTACCGCCTCTCCATCGAACTCTGCGACGTCATTGACTATCTCGACGATTCACGAAAACACGACGCACAGCAAGACGAGGAAACGATCACCATGCTCCGGAGCCTGTCTCGAACCGTCGGAGTAACGAGATAGTTCGATACTGCAACCCGTCACGGCGTTAAGATCTCAACTGTGGGGCTCTTTTCGCGAATGCGCGCGACGTGAACCTCAGAGACGTCTGTAAAAATGCCGTGCTCGACCACCCCGGCAATAGCAGATAGTTCGATTGCCAACTTTTTTGGATCCCTGATGATTCCAAAGTGCGCGTCGAGAACGAGGTTCCCCTGATCGGTAACATACGCTCGATTTTGCTCAGATCGCCTAAGTTTTGCCGAAGCCCCCATGCGCCGCACATCGCTGCGAACGAGTAGACACGCGAAGGGCAGCACCTCGAGCGGCACCGGCAGACTTAGACGCGGCGCGAGTTTTGAGGCATCGACCGCGACGCAGAATCGCCGTGCTGCGTGCGCAACGATTTTCTCGCGCGTGTGCGCACCTCCGCCTCCTTTAATGAGGTTAAGGCGCGAATCGACTTGATCAGCGCCGTCCAGCGCGATATCGATGATCTCGTGTTCGTAAAGGGACGCCAGCGGCACGCGGTGCTCGATCGCTAGCAGCATCGACTGGTACGACGTGGGAACGCCCGAAATCGAAAGCCCTTCATCAGCGATGCGCCTCCCAAGATGAACGATCGCGTGCGCGACGGTCGTGCCCGTACCAAGCCCCACAATCATTCCGTCATCGACCAGCTCTGCGATAGATCTTCCAGCCGCTTCCTTCTCTACATGCGAGGACTCCACAAAGAGCACATGAATCACTTGGGTTTAGCCGTTTCGATTTCATCGCGCATGTTGAGCGACGAAGCTATTTAGTTAAGGAATACCATTGTCGTTTAGAGTACACCAGGATACACCACCACAGATCACTACGGAGGAAAGACATGGGGATAATAGATCGTCTTACGACGATGATTAAGGCAAAAATCAGTTCGTTTCTTGATAGACACGAAGATCCACGCGAAACGCTTGATTACTCCTACCAAAAGCAGCTCGAGCTGCTCACCAATGTGAAGCGCGGGATTGCAGACGTCGTTACCGCCAAAAAGCGACTTGAACTTCAGAAAGCCAAACTTGAATCAAACATCGAGGATCTTAACAATCAGGCGCGGGAAGCGGTAACCCTTGGTCGCGACGATCTTGCTCGCCTCGCGCTCGAGCGGAAAAAAGACAACATGACGCAGATCGAGTCACTCACCGCACAGATTGCCGATCTCGAAAATGAACAGGCAAAGCTCATAAACACGGAGGCGCGGCTCTCTACCAAAGTCGAAGCGTTTAGAACGAAAAAGGAGACCATCAAGGCGCAGTACTCCGCAGCCGAAGCGCAGGTCAAGATCACCGAATCCGTTACGGGAATCTCCGAGGAAATGGCCGACGTAGGGATGTCCGTTCAGCGTGCTCAGGATAAGACGGAAACGATGAAAGCGCGGTCACAGGCGCTCGACGAGCTTATTGACGCCGGTACGCTCCAAGATGTGACGAGCGACCAGACAAAGGTCGAGGAGGAACTGAGCAAGATCAAGTCAAGTGGTGAGGTCGATGAAGAGCTCAAGATCTTAAAGCAACAGGTTCCTGTTAAGAAGAAGCCGGAAAAGGAGGAAGCACAGGAGGCACAGCAATGATCGTGCGCATCCTCGGTGACAACCAGTACGTGCTCGATAGCAAATATCTCGATAAGCTGAACGAGCTCGACACCTGCATGGTCGATCACCTCGGCCACGAGCAAGTCGACGACTTCAACAGCTGCTTGCACGAGATGATACACATCATCCGAGAGAAGGGCACACCTCTCGATCCCGCTGAAATACGTGCCTCAGATCTGATCGTTCCTTCACCTGATATAACGCCAGACGAAGCGCGAAAGTTATTCACAGAGGAGGGCGTCATTCCAGGGTGACCATCTGACTAAAGCGGCACGTCCCAGAGCGGGTACCAGCGTTCCAGCTCTTGCTCTATCGGGAGCTCTGATTTCATAACAGACCGAAGTCGGAACTCATACGCGTAGTCGCGCTTATGCTGCTTCGCATCAGCAAGCACAAATGGATAAAAAAGGCCGCGCTTGTAGTTATAGATCCAAAAAATCCTTTTTTCATTTCTAAACGGAAACACCGCGCAAAGGATCTGCTCACCGTATCCGCCGTCGATAAGCGTCGAGCTCACCGCGTGGAGGTCTGAGACAACGTTCTCAAATTGTGTGTCGGATACGATGACCCAAACGTAGCCAAACTCGTCCTGCTTGATCTCAAAAGTGGTCTCGCTGATTTTCAGAAGGTCCTCAATCTCGCTCTCACACTTCGAAAAACCGCCAGATTCAACGGGCTTGAAACAGATGCCGGCCTTGCCCGTTGGTTGTAAGCTAAACTCAGTGCTCAGCGTGATATATGCAGTCGCCATTGAAAAAAGACTTTCGACCTTAGGCGCTACGCCTTTCGTCCTTCCGAGCAGTGTGTCCAGAAACCCCATGGCATTTCAACCGTTAGCGGGTGACGTGAAAGGGATAGTCGTGCTGCGTGAGCCGATCCAGCGCCGCATGCGTGGCTGTTGACGTTTCATTGATACCTCCAGCAGTCTAGTCAGTGAGTAGGATGGAGCCTTCGGGCGTAAAACGGATGCTGCTTAAATCGGCAATGATCTGCCTTGGTGTCGTTAAGCGCTCATCGTACGTCACCGTGACGGTGAAAAAATCAGGGATCACCTCGACATTGATGATTCCTTTTCGCCGCGCAAGGAACTTATCGAGCTCAGCCGCATCCGAAGCTTCCCGCAGCTCGTGCAAACGAATTTTTACCCTCTTCACGTGTTTCTCATCAGCATTCATCAACTTACTTCGTATGTTGCTCCATCAGTAGATAAAAATGCCCCATCCTTTGTGCGTGAAGTGAGGACCCCAAGCGCGCGGCTGCGTCCCAGATCAGTGCCTCCGTAATCCGAGAGCTGCTGTTAAGCTGCTCGTTCCGCCGGCTGAAGTACACGTCTTCTTCTCCACTCTTTTTGCCTTTCTTGGCGACTTCACTAGAGCATATGGCAGAAACGCTCGCTTGTAATATGAACAGAAGGAGAATGCGACGGACAAGAAGCGGAAAAGGTCGAACTAATGCACGAGAGATCTTGTGGACGGTTTCGCAAGAATGAACTCCATACCGCAAGCAGCACAAGTGCGGCGAGCATGAGTAATGGAAGCAAGCGGATAACAATGGTGATCGCTGCAAGCGAGACTGCGACAATGGAGAATACTGCAAGAATATCTAACATTATGCCAACGAGGTAGCAGACCAACCTTTGGAGGCGGTACTCATCTCTTTAGCACCTCTTTGTTGTTCGAGTCATAATACATTGAGAGAGCTTGTGGGGGAGACCACTGAGTCTCAAAGGTCTCCCTATTCATGCGGTGCCAACGGAATCACCGCCCCCAGCACCATTCAGACTACGAGAGTGGCACTCCTCAACCCTCGTCTTTGCATCCTTCTCATTCCGCTATTTCAGCAACAATCTGCTGGTGGCGGGGTGTATCGCACATTATTTGCCTCTGTCAAGAGAGTGCCGTGGACAGTACCGCTAATATGGGCCAGGTGACATTTCTTTCTCGACTCGATATTCTAGGAGTGCTTCCCTGCTTTACCTTATTCTCGAGAAAAAATAGAGTCTCCTTGCGCCACGGCAGTGGCGATATCTGGCAAGTATATACGCGCGTCGCTGCCCGTGCGATTGTTGCTTGGCGACCTCTTTCCTGCTCTGGGTCTTAGCTCTCGGAAACAGCTCGTATCGAACAGAGAAGACCGCCAGGACGAGTGCAGAACAAGTATAGAGACTGTGTATTCTCTATGCAGTGACTATTTTTGGCATGACGCGAACAACCGTGTGGTCGTGTATGAAAACCTGCTCGGGAAAAGGTCGGGAGAACGGAACCACGCTCAACGGTGCTGTGCTCTGCCGTTCTCCCTTGCAATCAGGATCGAGCGTGTGTTTGTGGAGCGACTATCAACTTCATTTCGCCTCCCTGTGGTGAGCGCGTAACAGCAAATTGACTTCTCCGTCTTTGTGCTGCTGACCATTTTTCACCGCGCTCACCACTGACAAACCGTTTTTTGATACCGCTTTTTCTGCCTTCGCCCACCGGTCTACATGTCAATGCGCCGTATCAACTCAGGAGAGGAAATGTGACTTGGGAGAGCACAGAGGAAATGTATATCGGCAGTCTGACGCAAGCCTCGCTCAAGGAGGCGATGCGCGATACACACAGACCAAGTAGAAAAAGTGGTGAATTGCTATTACCACTTGTACGGGGAATGCACGAAAGGGCGTTTGAGGGTGAAGTACAAGGCGTGCGTCTATTGTTTTGAACACGCCCTTGAAGGTATTAGCTTCGCCCTCTGCTATGAGGATCCTTAGTGGGTTCCTTTTCAACCACCTTTTTTCTATCGATTAATCCTTTGCAACGAATCGTGACGATGATGAAGACCGATAGACCGTGCTGCTCAGTCTGTGGCGATTATGTCCTTACCAATGGGTGGGTGCTCAGTCATCATGAACTGTATTGCATCCAGTGCGCACGAGTGAATATACTCGTTAAAAGCAGCTCGAACTCGTGACCATTTTGGTGCCGGTACCAAGGTTCGCTTTTAGGAGCCGTATTTTTAGTAGTAGAAAAAAAATGCAAGGAAGAACGGCTGACGCGAATTGACAGAGCGAAGAATGTGCTGCCATCCTATACGCTTCTAGCCCCTCATGACAAAAAAATGAGTGCGGTGCGCAAAAAGAATCGTATTACTCTGCCGCTCAATAATAGTAGCGGTCTCGTTGTTTTCGTCTCTTGTGCGTGACGATATAGTCCTTGTCAAACCTATCATCAAGCCGTTGAGTCCTAACGCTTTCGGTAGCGACCTCCTGCTGAGAATCCTCAACAACGTACTTCTCAAGGATGAAGTCCCACTTGTATGATTCGTTCGGCAAGATAAACCACTTGAGGGGTTTCTCCAGTTTCTCTTTCGCTTGCATTTTTCTCTCTCACCTCCATAGTCAATAGAGGCAAGAGATCTACGTCAACGCATCCCTCATACTCTATATAGACCTCCGGAGCAGCGTCTCGCGCGCCACAGCTTGTCCGCATAGCGTATCATGCCGCAATACCGGTGTGTGATGTCTTTGTTCAGCTAGCCGTACTCTCTATACTTTACTTACGACACGCTTAAGTGGTCGCACACAGAATGAGGGCTAGTCACAACTCGGTTGTGGCTGTGCGTCCAAAGATGCGGGCCTGCCTCGGTCGGCAAAGAAGCTCTCGGTTCGTCATCTTTACTGGGCCAACAAACGGCTTGGATGCGCGATCCGGCCGTTTTTCACCCCCCTTTCTGTTTTTTCAGTCTTTCTTTGCGAAACTTCTCACTAGCCCGCGTGCGTCGGCAAAAAAAGCGCGGTGCGACTAGGTAGCTAGAAGAAAGCACACGAGACGACTTGCCCAGCGCTCGTGTGAAGGAGTAAAACAGCTGCCTCTTCAAGCGAATGCCTTAACGCAACACTTCGTGTGAAGTTCACCAGGTGAAAGATTATCAACGAAGTCATAAACCGCGGTTTCTATAGATTCTCCCTGTGCACCGCATCAGCGATGTTATCTGCCGCCGCGGAAGATCACCTCCGCGTCCATATGGACGGGAAACAGAATTACAGTTCTAACAGTAGAACGGAGGGTCCGACCTTATGGCCTTACAAACAGGTATTTACCTTTCTGCGCAAACCCTTAGCTAATGACTGAGACAGAAGCAGTCCTCTTTGACGCCTATGGTACCGTGCTCGATGTCGGCACGTACCACCGGGACATAACCAAACACGTCGTCCAGCAATCGAATACGCTCTTCGGCATTATCACATCGGTCGAAGAGTTCAACGCCTTCTGGAGCGAAGAGTTTGAGTGCGCATTCCGCGACGTGATCGCTTACTGTGGCGAGTTTAGAAATATGCGCGATCTTTATGGAATTAGCGCAAGAAACGTCTTTCAGCGTTACGGGATAAGCGTGCCGGACGCTTACGTTGAGGGGCTCAACGGTATCTTCAAGAAAATGCTCGACGAAGCTGTTACCATCCTTCCGAACGTCAAAAAGACGCTCGAGATACTTTGCACAAACGGATGCAGGCTCGGAATGGTTTCAAACGGAGACACGGAAGAGTTGTCGGCCCATCTCAACGGGGTCTCTGACCTTTTTGACGTGATCGTCACCTCTGAAGAACTTGAAGTCTACAAACCGCATTCACGACTATTTGACGAGGCCATCCGCAAGATGGGCGTATTACGAGACGCGACGGCCTTCGTCGGGGATACGATCACTTCTGATGTTTTGGGAGCAAAAAAAGCGGGGTTGACTGCTATCTGGTACAATAAAAAAAAGCGCATTCCAAAGCCCGAAATACGCCCGGACTTCGAAATACGCGATATGGCAGAGATCCTAGAAATCGTCGAGCTCAGCCGCAGTGGCCCTGATCATACCTGAAGCTCGCGCGCCCTTAGCCGCTCTGTCCTGCAAGTTCCGCCTCCATCTGCCGCAGTCGCTCGATCCGCTTTTCAATGGGCGGATGCGTCGATAGGAGGTTTAGTGCAGAGCCTCTCGATATTGCAGGTATGATGAAGAACTGGCTTATACCCTCAACTTTACGGATATCCTCCGTTGGAACACGTTCGATGTAGCCACTAATTTTGAGCAGCGCACTGGCGAGGTTTGCCGGGTGCGCTGTGAGGATGGCAGAGCCACGATCGGCCGCGTACTCGCGGTAGCGCGAGAGCGCCCGCGTGATGAGGAAACTAACAATCCATATCGCCGCGAGCGCGATGAAGAAAATAAAGATGTTGTTGTCCCTCCGGCCGCCACCTACACCCATGAAGAACCAGAAGCGCATCAGGAAACCCGCAATCGTCGTGACGAAGCTCGCGATAGTCATAACGAGCATATCTCGGTTCTTGACGTGTGACAACTCGTGCGCAAGCACAGCCTCCACTTCCGGCTCCTCAAGTCGTTGGAGGAGTGAACTCGTGACGGCTACCACCGCGTGGTTCTGATTGCGCCCGGTCGCAAAGGCGTTCGGGACGGCGCTGTTTGCTATAGCTACCTTCGGCTTTGGAAGATCCGCCATGGCGCACAAGCGTTCGATCGTGCTGTGGAGCTCGGGGGCTTCGTCCTCACTGACGATGTGCGCTCCGCTCGTGGCAAGCACGACCCGATCTGAGAAATAGTACTGCGCTCCCAGAAACAGTGCCACAAAAACGACTATGACTGCGATGTTTTGCACGAAGACCAAGATGATGCCTATAAACGCGACGTACACGAGCCCAAGCAAAATCATGGTCAGCAGCATGCGGGCTGAAAGCCCGCGGTCACTGCCCCAGTTACCTTTCATATGTAGTAATCACCTTATTGTCGATTTATACAAAAATAATATGCACGCTTGAGTTCATAAATATGCCGTCGGCCGCTTTGGACTCTTTGCTCACCGCTTTTTCGCGTCAACGGGCGTCGCGCCGTGCGCTGGGCAAGGGTATATAATGAGGCAGCCACGTTAGCAGGAACGGAACACGATGCCTACAGGTAACGAAAACGACAAGTCGCTCGAAGCCATCGACTGGGATGAGTTCCATCCCACAAGCCCGTACGACGTTTATGTGTCTCGCACGCCACTGCGGAAGAGATGGTCTATCGTATTGGGGTTATTGCTCTATCTCGTAGGTCAGTTCAGCGTGTCGCTGTTCTTAACGCCGCTTCTTGTTCGTGCGGGCGTAATTTCTTCCAGCGAAGTGCTCGCTACAGCTTCAGGAGCTTTCACCGCGGTGACCTTTTGGTTGCTAGTCGTCGCGGACATCGTTTCCGTTGCCCTCATCGTAGCACTTGTTCTCAGTTTCTACAAAGAGAAGCTCTCTTCGCTCGGATTGAAGACGAAGAAATTGCCGAAAGCGCTTCTTTATGGAGTGGTGGGATTCGTTGTTGCGTTTATCCTTGCGGCTATCGTCGGCTATCCGATCGAACAATACTTCGGCGTCGACGTAACGCAGCAGGCATTGTCACAGTCTGCGACCGTATCAGGGCTGTTGCCCCTCGTTCTCTTGTCTGGGGTCATTATCGCCCCTATATGCGAAGAAATCGTGTTTCGAGGGTACCTCTACAAAGCTTTTAGAGACCGCTTTAGGCCTTGGTACGCTATCGTACTAAGCGCTGCGCTCTTTTCGGCCATCCATTTGGAGCCGCTCGCCTTCGTTCAGCTGTTCGTGATCGGCATCGTACTCGCCTACGTGTACGAGAAGACCGACAATTTGATGGCCCCTATCGCCTTACACATGCTCAATAACGCGGTTGCTTTCCTCTCGGTTGCTTTCATCGTCGTGCGCTAGAGCCGTTATATCACGAGCTTCGCAATGAAATCACCCACACGAGCTCCCACCGATTCTGCAACAGGTGCGCACTTCACGCGCATCAAGTAGGCGACAGGTTTGAAGGAATATTCTGACAACATTTCGTAATTAGCCATCCCCTTGGCGATAATAAGCGAAGCACGAGGCAACATGTCCCTTAACGTGGCCGGAATTTCGTCGAGTTTTATGCCGATCGCGTTTGAACCTGTCGTGACGACCCTATCGGCCACCTTGTCCAGCCCGAACTCCCAGACGTCCTCGATCGTAGCATCTGTGAGGATGGGTCCCCCGCGGACGACGAGGGTGACGTGCGCCCCGAGCTTGCGCATTTGCTCTATGAGCAATCCGTCGTAGACGATCTCTCCGACGTTATCGGCCACGTAAACGACGTCATTGAGGAGTGGCTTCATCGCGTCAGTATCGTCGATGTCCAGCCCGTGTCGGTAGATTGTGGCGACTTCCTTTTCAAAATCATCCATTACCACTTCAAAACCGAGCACGCCGGAATCGAACGTGTTTCCAATAATTGCGGCGAGGACGGCGCTGCGAAAGCTATCACTGCTCGTTTGGATGAGTGATTGCACTGTTGGCAAGAGTTTTACTGCGGTCTCGTTGGCGAGTCGTTTCACGTGTCGGTAGGGATCGTCATCGCCAAGTGCTCGGTACACCGCCCTGTGCACCTCAGTCGAAAGAAGCGCTATAGGGCCTTCGAAGCCCATCCGACACATCGTTTTCGCTGCCGCTTCTTCCGCTTTGAGCTGCGTTGAGAGATCAGTGCTTGACAGCTTTGCCTCGTACAATACCCGCGATGTCAGGCACGGGATGCATTCGGGGAACACCTGCATACGAATCAACTTGAGAGCGCCACTGCGCAGAAGAGTAGAAGCGCTTATTGGCTATAAAAGCTCACGTGATAAAACGTGAAAGTCGGCGAACTTGGTGAGCGCGCGCTCGTAAAGCAGTTAGCTGAGCTTATCGACTGCACGGCAGTGCTTTGTCCTGGAGCAGACGATTGTTCGGCGATCGCGTTCGATGACCATTACTTGGTCGTCACGACCGATATGTTGCACAAAAAAACGCACTTCCCACGCGAGATGAGCGGGTATCAGATCGGGTGGATGGCCACCGCCGCAACCTTGAGCGATATCGCCGCGATGGGTGCAGACCCCCTTGGCGTGACGATGGCCATGGGCATTCCGCGCGAGGCGGACGTCGCATTTGCGCTTGACGTCGTGCGTGGCTGCAACGCGTGCTGCGTGCAAAATGGGACCATGCTTATCGGCGGCGACACAGATGAGCACGATGAGCTCACGCTCGTGGGCACCGCCATAGGCCGTGTGCAACAAGATAAGATACTGACGCGGGCCGGGGCGAAACCCGGGAACGCTGTTTGCGTCACCGGCGGACTAGGCCTCGCTGCCGCAGGCGTGCGGATGTTGCTCGACAGCAGATACGCAGACCACCCCTTGCGCGAACGTGCACTCAAAAAACTGTTCGAGCCCCAGCCGAGAATTGCGTACGGCCAAGCGCTCGCCGCCTCTGGTGCGGTGACCGCTCTCATCGACACAAGCGACGGGCTCAGTCTGTCCTTATATGAGCTGTCAACGGCAAGCAATTGCGGCTTTTGCCTACTTGCAGCTGATATACCCGTGAGTGATGCCGCAAAATCGGTGAGCCGCGACCGTTCTGACCAGTTAACGCTCGCACTATACCGAGGCGGTGATTATGAACTCTTATTCACAGCGAAACGCGAGCGATTAGATGCCATCCCGATTCCTTACACCATAATCGGCTCAGTTATCGAGTCGGGGATGCAGCTATACGTGGACGGGATCGTGCAGGAGCTCGAGGCCGAAGGATACGAGCACTTAGCTGCTTCTGGGCCGAAGGTGTAGTGCGCGTCACTTGGCTATTTCAAACGCGACGGATTGCCGAAGACCTCGGAGGATATGCCGAGACCGCTGCAGTTGTTACACAAAATTGAGGAAAGTAGCCCGATGACCTTTCCCTCCTGCACAATCGGCGCCCCGCTGTCTCCTGGCAGCGGCATGTCCGCGCAAGGAAATGCGAACCGGTTGAGGTTTCGCCCGGTGTCGACAACTCGGCATTCGATGCGCCGATCATACGTAATGAGCTCCGCCGGCCCGAAACGGGCACGCCCTATTGCGGAGAACGTTGCGTGCTCAGGGGGGACATCGATTAGCGCTAGATCGTAGTCATTAAGCAGGTGAACGACGGTGCCGTCGTGCCCGTCCACGACGACTTTCGTGCCGACCGCCCCGTGGCCGTAGCGAATAACGTGACCTGCAGTTAGCGCACACACGCACTTACTATGCGGGATGACCGCGCCGACCGTCCCACGGATCTCCTTACTTTTCACCAAGCATCCTTCCGTGATCACGGCTTTTTCTCACCCCCGCAACCGTTTGAGCAGTGCGTCGGCGCCGGCAAAGCCGACGGTTTTTTCGCTCCCGTGCATGATGTCGAGATGTTCGGCTCCGAGACTCGATGCGATTGGGCGTTCGAGCATGCCGCCCACGATCAGATCAACGCGCTGCGCTTTGCATCGTTCCAGGATGGTCTCGTGCTCGGGAGCGATGAGTACCTCGCAGCGCTCACTGACGAGCCCGCTCAACCGTGCTGCCGTATTAACGTCAAAGTCGGATACAATCAGCGTTGGTTCGATACCGCACTCCTTGAGGAAGTTTGTGACGGCGATTGCGCGCGTCGGACCGCCGATCACCGCGACGCGCCTCCCGACGACGGTAGGAACTGCGGCCTGCGCTGGACACAGGGCGTCCAGATCCACTGACGTGCCAAGCGCCTCGGCTATGCGGGCCAGAAACCGCCTCGTTGCCTGATGCCCGATGGGAAGTTCTTCGATGATGTACGGCATGTCGAATTGCTCC
The DNA here is from genome assembly GCA_003139855.1 of Candidatus Methanoflorens stordalenmirensis. Lineage (GTDB taxonomy): Archaea > Halobacteriota > Bog-38 > Methanoflorentales > Methanoflorentaceae > Methanoflorens > Methanoflorens stordalenmirensis. The sequence goes on along the minus strand of PLGY01000072.1, from coordinate 40,293 downwards.
TCCAACTGCTCAGCAGCATCCTTGCCTGTGGCCTCGCAGACGACAACGTTCAATCTCGCTGAGGCGATATGCTCGATCTGGCGCACGGTGGCACCCGCTGTGAGCACCGCATTGACACGGACGCCGATAAGCGCCAAGGCATGCTTGAGCTCTTTAAGATCGGGACCTGCCCTCAGCAGGCCAATCAAATTCACTGATAGCTCATCACGCGTCCGTGGCGGCTCTACGAGCACTTCAACGAGTCGCGTAAGCGTCTCGCTGTAGCCGGATCGGTAATCACCTTCAAAGCCTCCTGAATCGATTCCCAGCACCTTTGCATTCGTCTGAACTTCTCTCACGACGCTTTCAACGTCTTCACCGATAATACTGGACGCGCAGCACGACAGCACGGCGATGAGCGCGGGGTTAAACTCGCGATCTAATTCGGCGATTGCGCTTTTAAGTTTCTCCGCGGCCCCAAAAATGACGTCTTTTTCATCCATACAGGTCGAATAGACGTTGGATGTTTTGTCGCCCCGCATCCCAAGTATGTAGTTAATGTGATAAACGCAGCCCTTCGGGCCATGGACGAGAATGACGCTGTCTTTGATGTTGCCTATAGCTTTTATCGTGCCGAAGAGCCGGCACGTGGCGCGTGGGATCCTAGCTGCACTCTTGAGCAAACCCGCTCCTCGAGATTTTTCCTTGGTACGTATGTATCAGACCCGTCATATATACATACAGGACTTCACAGAGTCTGAGCTNNTGCTCGTTGCATTTGAAGTTTAAACCAAAACGCGGCACAGTGGAGTTCATTCTTCCAAAAAATCATTTTACGTTGAAAAAACTGGTTGAGGGCTTACAGGGCGCCTCGGTTAGCGTTTTACGACGCGAAACAACCGAATTTCGAAAAGCTTAAATGCGAAGAATGGCGTAGAACGTCACCCACAAAATTCGGATTTCGCAAGTACGGGGTGGCCACTAACATGACCGAGGCAGAAATGTTAATATGTGCCCGTTGCGGCAAGCCAGTACGAATGAATCCTTTCAACGGCTACAGTCTGTGTCCGTTTTGTATAGCAAGGAATGACCACACGGTAAAGGACGACGCGTGGTGTGCAGACAAGCCCATTTCGAGCTAGTAGCAGACAAGCCGGTGGTGAAGGTTGTATTTCGTTAGAAGAGATACCGCTATTGGATAATTTACGCTTTTCAGCACGGAGAAGCAGCAGCACGAACTGACAGCCGCCGCAGTTTCGCTCAAGCACTTAAACAGTTTTTGAAGACTTCATATTACTTCCTTGACAAACAGACGCGACAAGCTGCGCAGCGAAGCGCTGCAAAAATCAGCGCAACCATTATAAGAATGATTTGCAGTCGTTGTAACAAAGATCGTTCAATTTAGCTACAAGCAACGAGGGGGTGTTTCAGTGAAGGTTATCGCTTTTAACGGTAGTGCCCGTAAGGATGGCAACACCGCCATTCTCATTAAGCAGGCGCTGCGCGAACTTGAACGAGAAGGTATTGAGACCGAACTCGTTCAGCTCGCAGGAACACGAATTCAAGGCTGCATCGCGTGTTCGGAGTGTTTCGAGACTCGTGACCAGTGCTGCGTCGTGACTGATGACGCGGTAAACGAGTACATTGCTAAGATGCTGCACGCAGATGGGATCATCTTAGGTTCACCGACGTACTTCGCTGATATAACGCCCGAACTCAAAGCGCTAATTGACCGCGCTGGGATGGTAGCGCGCGCCAACGGCGACATGTTTCAGCGTAAAGTCGGCGCTGCAGTCGTAACGATGCGACGCGCTGGCGCTATTCACGCATTCGACTCGATCAATCACTTCTTCTTCATTGGTCAAATGATCGTTCCCGGTTCGAGTTACTGGAATATCGGTATCGGCCAAGCTATCGGTGAAGCAGAAGACGATGCTGAGGGCATGGCTACGATGACCACCCTCGGTAAGAACATTGCGTGGCTCATTAAGAAGCTCCACGCATGATCGCTGGAGCTCGTGCCAGACGGTGTAACGGGCAGTATGACTCGCGTTCTAATCATTTACGACACGCGATACGGCTCTACGAAAACCGTAGCGCAGTGGATAGCTGAAGGGGCAGCAGACATAGGACACGTCGACGTGGTAGTACAGAACGTCGCCGAAGCTGACCCACGCGGTTTCGACTTGATCGTGATCGGCTCTCCAATTTACGAAGAGCATCCGCTGCCGAGTGTGGTGAACTTCCTTGCCGCGAACGGTGATCGCTTAAGCGACAAAGACGTGGCGCTTTTTGTTGTCTGTGTGGACTACGGGACAGTGCCTAAAGAGGAGCTCGTGCATCGGTACGTGGCAGACTTGCAAGCGCATGCTGCAGGGCGCGTTCGAGCAATCGAGGTGTTTGGAGGGTATCTCGACGTTGACAGCTCTCTGATATGGACAGGAAGCTCATAGAAGATTTTGCCAAGCTTATGGGGGTACCGATTACGCAAGTCAACAAACTGGATACACAGAGCGCACGCAACTTCGGAGCGCAAGTTGCTCGCTTCCTAGAGCGAGCGTAGCTGTTGAAGGACTGGATCCCCCCCTTTGTGAATCATACGCCCACCAAGCAGTAACGCTGAAGCAGCTTCAGCGGCTTGGGCCGGTCCAGTTGGAAACGATGATGGAGCTGATAATGCCCAAAGTGCCAACCTCCTGGCAAAATGAAGGCGCTGCCAGACTCACGGCGGAGCTGCTACTTGCGCAACGAGCAGTGTCGGACGAACACAATCAAAGAGGTTATCTGTCTCCTGAAAACATTCAAACTGCGGCGACAGCGCGCCGCTGCAGACTAGTCCTCAAAGAAGACATGAGCATTACTGACCTGGTACTGATCGCCGTTCTTGTTTCGGATCTGCTTTTCGCTATTACCATTGTCTTTTTTGACAGGAAAAATCCGGCAAATGTCTGGGCCTGGCTGTTGGTACTTTACTTCTTACCCGTTGTCGGGTTTGTTCTATATATTTTCCTCGGTCAGAACTATCGCAAAAAAAAGATGTTTCGGTTGAAACAAGATGCGGATAAGGCCTTGCGGCGCCTCATCGAATTGCAGAAAAGTGAACTGAAAGCCGGCGACATCCCTGCCACGGATCATCTTTCTGCCGCGTTCCGCCGTATGGTGCTGATGCTTGTCGAAGACGACGGTTCAATACTCACGACTAACAACCAGATCAAAGTATACACGGACGGCAATGAAAAATTCGCAGATCTGATTGCGGCAATCAAAGCAGCCCGCGATCACGTCCATCTCGAGTACTACATATGGAGAAATGACGCGCTCAGCCACGAGATGCGAGAAGTGCTTACGCAACGCGCGCGAGCGGGAGTCGAAGTCAAGCTCTTGTGCGACGGGCTTGGCTGCGCGCGTTTGCCTCGACATTTTTTTGATGAGCTGAAGAATGCAGGGGGCCAAGTCGCGTTCTTTTTCCCTTCGCTGCTACGCTTCCTGAATCTTCGGTCCAATTTCAGAAATCACCGAAAAATTGCCGTCATTGATGGAGGGACCAGCTTCGTCGGCGGATTTAATATCGGCGATGAGTACCTCGGAAAGGTCAGTAAATGGGGATACTGGCGCGATGCCGCTGTGCGAATTGCCGGAACGGCGGTTTTATTGTGCCAGCTCCGCTTCTTCTTCGATTGGAACTATGCGACAAAGGGGCGGCACCTCGACTACGAGCACCGCTATTTCCCTGATATCACCACGTCCGCTGGCGCGCCCGTGCAAATCGTCTCGGGAGGGCCAGACACTTATTGGAACCCAATTAAGGAGTCCTATCTGAAGATGATCAACTCTGCAACAGATACGATTTATATTCAGACCCCGTATTTCATCCCTGGCGACAGTGTTCGCGACGCGCTCCGAATTGCAGCACTTTCTGGCCTTGACGTCCGTATTATGATTCCGAACCGGCCAGATCATCCCTTCGTCTATTGGGCAGGACTTTCCTTCCTTGGGCAGCTGCTCGACTCCGGCGTTCGGGCGTACACTTACGACAACGGGTTCCTTCACGCAAAGACGATCGTGGTGGACGAAGTGGCCGCGTCTGTCGGGAGCGCAAACTGGGATTTGCGAAGCTTAGGTCTCAACTTTGAGACGAATGCAATTATGTATGATACCCCTGTTGCGCGAGGGTTAAAAGACGCGTTCACCAAAGACCTGAACGTTTGTACCGAGCTTACCCCGGAACGTTATGCAAACCGTCCTGTAACTATTAAACTGAAGGAGTCGATCTCACGCCTGTTTTCAGCTTTGCTTTAAACCGGGAGGACTTTCAACGGAGGTTTCGATTGGGGTGACGGCTTAAGAGGGGATTGAGATTGCCAGCTGGCGCGTTCCGTTACGGATTCCCAACATTCAGAGTATAAAAAAACGCTTCAATCTAAGAACAATGTCCAGCAAGACGAAAACCGCGAGATTGAACTCGGCCTATAAAGAAAAGATGCTCGGGCTCTGTTCTAAACCATCCGTTTGTGTGATCGCCAATGCACCAAAAAGCCTTAAAATGCCCATATTACATAGGACTCTTTGATGTCGCGGTCGTCGTCGACGCACGGCGAGTAGGGCACGGAGGAAGATGATGAAGCCGCGCCGCGTAAGACGTCACGCTTTCAGGCGGAACCTGCAATTGGCAATGGCGACGTTGTCAGAACAAATAGGAACCGATCAGTTCGAGCGTAGCGCCTTTCAGATTGAGCAGGTGTCGGTGATCATTCCCGACTTGAGCCCCCCGTTCCACGGATATAAGATTGCAAGCATCGCCGATATCCATTTAGGCCAATGGATCACCCCGGCGCGTTTGGACGGCGTTATTGGCCTGATCAACGAGCAGCGTCCTGACTTGGTCGCCATTATTGGTGATTTCTTCTCCTACGAGGTGGATCGGCTTCGAGCAGAGATGGCGGCATCACTGAGTAAGCTTAGCCCAAAGGACCTGAGCGTTGCGGTCCTCGGGAATCACGACCACTGGGTTGGCGAAGCAACCGTTCGAGAGGTAATGCGGCGCAGCGATATCGTCGACCTGAGCAACGACGTTTATACGCTGCATCGAGGGGATGCAGCGCTACACATCGCCGGCGTCGATAGCGTTACGCTCCACAAAAATCGCTTGGACGTCGTGCTCGCCAAACTTCCGCCGTCGGGCCCAGCAATCCTTTTGGCCCACGAGCCAGACTTTGCTGACGTGAGCGCGACGACTGGGCGATTTAGCCTGCAGATCTCAGGACATTCGCACGGGGGACAGCTGATCTTCCCTGGCATCGGGACGCTCGTCCGGGGCCCGCACGCTAAGAAATACCCTCTTGGTCGGTATCGCATCGGGGAAATGGTCCAGTATACTAGCCGTGGTCTTGGAACCAACGTGTTCTGGATAAGGATTAATTGCCCGCCAGAAATTACAGTATTTACGTTGGCGAGCAAGGAGGAGGGTTCATAGTGAGCAGCAAGCTGCGGCCCTACTTGCGCTCCATCTATCGAACGTTGGCGATTGGATCTGCGAGGCCTTTGGCCTCCTCCTCCTGATATACTTTATTCCCAGACTCAACGTCAACAGCGTCTACGACCCTACCAACGACGAGGTCGCTGCGTTCGAGGAGTTGATCGGCAGTCACGGGGGTTGGGTGGTACCCAATGTAAGCCATTCGTGTTGTATCCTGCCGAATGGGGTTTAGACCAGCAAGAGATCGCGGGCGCGGAAAAACTACATCAGTTGTTTAAAAGTAAATTGCACGTTGTGCAAGCAAGACCGTAGGCCGGTGATCCACGGCGTGTGCGCCGAGACATCCGAAACTCGCCGCCATCGCTACAACAATCCATATTTCCCAGCGATTTCCTTGAATGCGTCTGCTATGTAGCGTATCTGGTCCCAACTTAAGCCATACGTGTTAAGCTTCCACGCGCGGGTCGCCCCAGAAAAAGCGCCAACAATGCCCCGCTGCTTCAGTTCATCGCTGAAGAAAAAGCCTCGTCGCTTATGGATCCGCGCTACCGTGTCAAAACTTCCAGTAGTATCTACCTTGCTCAAAGTATGCTTGCGAGGGTACTCGCTAACGCACATATTCCCTTTTATGCTAAGGAGGGCGTCGACAACGTAGTTCGACTTCGTGACGTACTCGCCCCACCCCTCTACGCGACGCCTCACTGTCGGAAAAGATGCCATCATCGCAAGAATGTTGCCGCCCATAAGCGTGCAGCCGAGCATTTGGACCTCCTTCACGCCAAACTGCCGCCCAGTAACATCGCCGATCATCTGCGTGGTGCTGAACACCGTATCCGCGTACCCGCTCGTCGTTGCCAAAACGCCGCTCGGTGCAGGCGACGCCATTGACTTGTGCCCGCTGCCCACAACAAAGTCTACGCCGAGTGCCTTGCCGTCAACGGGTTTTATGCCAACGGTATACGCGCCATTGTACAAGATGGGAATGTCGTATTGGTGCGCTGCCTTCGCAGCTCCGGCGACGTCATGCTCGTTAGCAAGAGAGTAGTCGAAGTGATCGAGCATCACGAGGGCGGGCGGGTTGCCCTGTTCGCGCGTCACTTCTTCGATTTTTTGCGCGACGGCGTCGCCCGTAACGATATTAAGATCATTTGTGGGGACTTCGCGCACGATGGCCTTTGCATTCTCAACCGCGAGGAACTCAGTGTAGTGTCCGAGCGCTGAGACCAAAACCGTGTCGCCTTTTTCCACAAGCGCAAGGCAAACTGCTTGAAAGGCGCGGCGCGCCCCGGGCGTGACGCGAGCTTCATCCATATTTAAAAACTTAGAGAGATCGCTGTGGAATTCGGCGATTGGCGGCTTGGTAATCTTATCGAGTCTAAAAGGCTTGCGGCACTGGTCACACGTCGAGTAACCGTCGCCGTAGGCGATGAGCGCCTTCATCGCCTCTGCGGTCAAACGGCCTGCAGCTTGGATTGGCTGGATGTTGATGAAGTTCTCCTCGACTTCACGGACTGGTATATTCCCTGCGATCTTCATTCTTGAAGCTCCTCTTCAAGCTTTGACAAAGCGGCTTTTGCGCGTGCGAGAGCTTCTCGCGCTTGCATCTGTTGCTCCGCACTCAACTTGTGCAAGGGGGCGGTCTCGCGCAGCAGTACTCGCAAGTCAGTAAGAGCGAAAAGTGCCTCAAATAGGTTATCTACAGCGTTGTCCATGCCTAATCCCCAATAGTCCAGAAGCTTAATGTTATTAATTTTTATTGACAGAAACGAGCCGTTAGCGGCCACCCGCGCCTGAAAAGGCTTATTTGCTGAGTGCACGAATTCGATGCTCGTCGGCGCAGCTTGACAGGTCAGAGCACACGGGCTTATGCGCTCGAGGCTGCACGTACGCCATCGTGCCGCGACTGAGCGCCGTTCCATGTCAGATAAGCTTAATAAACTCCTAACGCTAACATATAACAGCCGCCTTTGTTCGCGGAAGCGTGCCAGTATGCACGAACTCGAAAATGAAAATCAGATGCAGTCGGATGAACCCGCGACGCCAGTGAGCGAGTCAGAACCCGCTGCATATGCACTTCTAAGCGCACTATTCGATTCCATTTTGGTAATCAATGAGAGAGACGTTATCCTTACTCTTAACCAGGCTGCGGCACTCTGGCTCGGCACGACCTTTTCTGAGGCGGTCGGAGCACCGGTGGGTTCGGTCATTTCAAGCGAATTGACAAAGCAAATAACTGCTTGGAGGCAAGAGGCGGTTGCTTCGAAAACACCCATTCGAACTGAAGCAGTGATTGATTCCAAGCGTAAAGTTTTCTCGATTTACCCGGTCCGCGAGAAGTTAGGGCGCGTAACGCGCATTGTCATCGCGATCCGTGATGTCACTGACGAACAACGCATGCGCGAGGAGTACGAGCTCCTGGCTGGGAAGGTTGCACAGCAGGCACGCACTCTCGAGGGTTTTCTATCAGCGTCAGCCGATCTAATTTACGTGTTTGATCGGGACAGCCGCTACATATACGTTAATCGGCCTGGAGCCCGAGCGCTGGGATTTAAGCCGCACGAAATGGTAGGTAAGACGTGGACGGAGCTCGGATTGCCACTTCAGCCGATGAAGCGTATGATTGCCCTCGGTGACATTGTGTTCGCAACAGGTCGTCGAGTGACCGACGAGTTGCACTGGATCGATCCTGCCGGCGAGAAGGATTTCGAATTTGTCCTCACCCCCATCTACAACGAAGAGGGGATTGTTGAAGCGCTCATATCGACAGCGAGGGATGTTACAGAGCGTAAGCGCATCGAAGAAACTGTTCGGCGCGAACGCGATCAAGCCCAGCAGTACCTCGATACCGCCGAAGTCCTCATGGTCGTGCTCGATACTGTTGGGCGAATTACTCGTCTTAATCGCAAAGGGTGCGAGCTCCTCGGCGTACAGCAAGAGCAGGCGCCAGGTAAAGACTGGTTCAACGAATTTGTGCCCGATCGCGCCCGAGAGAAGACGCTTGACGGATTTGAACGGATCACTGCTGGAGAGATAGAACCGTTCAGACGCTACGAAAGCCCCGTGCAAACGGCCCGCGGTGAAGAACGCGATATGGAGTGGCACAACGCACTTCTCAAAGACGCAGCGGGCACCATAGTTGGCATGCTAAGTTCGGGAACTGACGTTACTGAGCGCAACCGAATCGAGGCGGCACTTGAACAAAGCGAGCGCAAGTACCGGGAACTGATCCAGGGCGTCAATAGCATCATATTACAGACGGATTTAGAGGGCAATATCACGTTCCTCAACAAATATGGACAACAGCTCTTTGGGTACGCTGAAGCAGAACTCATCGGACACAAGCTTGTTGGTACGCTGCTACGGGCAACTGAGAGTACAGAAAGCCAGTTTGCCAGCTTTACCCGGAACCTTCTCGACGCTGCTGACAGCTATACCCAAATGGTCAGCGAGAACGTCACAAAGGACGGACGCCACTTGTGGATTGAATGGATGTTCACGCCGCTCTTTGACAATCAAAGCACCTTTGTTGGGGTGCTTGGTGCCGGCATTGATATCTCGGCCCGCCTAGAGGCAGAGAGAGCCCTCAAGAACGTAGAACGTCTTGCCGCGATCGGCGAGACTGCTACTATGGTCGGTCACGATTTGCGCAATCCGTTACAGGCAATTCGCTTTGCAATCGATTTACAGAAGAAGAGGGGCGTGCTCACGTCGCCGGACCAACGGGGGGGTGCCGACTGGGACAACGTCGATCGACTGTACGACCTCATAGATGAACAAGTGCGCTACATGGACAAGATCGTAGCGGACTTGCAGGCCTATGCACAACCCCTCAATCCGGAGCAAACGCAGATCAGAGCCGTCGATCTTATTACCTCGACGCTCTCATCAATGAAAGTTCCTCGTAAGGTTCACGTGAAGACCGATATTCCCGACGATTTATCGCTCTACCTCGATCGCCGGCTTATGCAGCGCGTGTTCACGAACCTGATCCTCAACGCAATTCAAGCGATGCCCGAGGGCGGACAGCTCACCATCAGCGCCGCTGCCTCAGATGGAACCGTGCTAATGACCGTCGAAGATACCGGCGTTGGAATTCGCGAAGACATTAAGGATAAGCTATTCAGCCCTCTTTTTACTAATAAGGCGAAGGGCACCGGCCTTGGTCTTGCCGTCTGCAAGCGGATTGTGGAGTTGCACGACGGAACGATCACCGTGGAGAGCGAAGAAGGAAGGGGTGCGCGATTTGTCGTGAACCTCCCTTCTTAGGGTGATCGCCGCAGAGCCGCGCCCGATCTCAAGACACCACGTGTGTTGGCCGGTGCAAGTCAAGCAGCTGAAAAACGCAGCTCTTGCACTGCGCATGTTACTTAAGAAGCGCACGCGTCGCCGCGAGTGCTGGCCGCGGGGTACAAGGGGAGTGCGCGAGAATTCCGGTGGGATTATGATCAAATCCAAAAGGAGTTACGAGAGAGGCGCGTCCAGCGACGGTTACCGAGTCCTCTTTTGATCGACTGTGGCCGAGAGGTGTGAGAAAATCTGATGCCAAACTCGATGGGTGGTCGGGAGACCTCGCGCCTAGGGCCGAACTTCGCAAATGGTTTGAACACGACCCGAATGATGGCCCGAATTCCAAAAATGGTACCGAGCCGAGCTCAATGGTAAAACGCACCTGCTGCAGAAACTGATCGCTAATGCTGCTGACCGGGACATCACGCTGGTTTACGCATCCACGGGAGCAGCGGTACAATAATGTGGCCGTGGTCAGGCAAGTTATTGAAGAGTTCTTGACTCCATAAGAATCAAGCGTAGGACAAAAAAGGTTCAGCGTTGTTCCATTCCCTTTTCGGCCGGTCGAAACACAGCGCAGCGAAACTAAGAGCCGGGATCCTGTTCTTTGGCCTGTGCAATCCTCGGTACGCTGAGAACGTGATTACGGGCCTTTGACTTGTCGCTATGCAGTATTAGAGAGCTTAAGCTTGAGATAGAGCCGATTTGCCTAAAGAAGGCGCCAAAATCCGCGCAAAGTATCGGCTTTCATCTGCGCGCGTGCGGCATCGTGGCCATATGTATAAAACCATTCGGAAAATACTATCCGCTCATGGAGAAGACGGTGGTAGAACGGCTGCAGACGTTTGGCATCAACGAAATGGAGGCTAGCCTTTATTTGACGCTGCTCAACAACGGCGAGGAAACTGCCGGTGAGCTTGCTGATGTGACAAGAATAGCTCGCGCGGATGTCTACAAGACGCTGAACGGACTTCTTGAGAAGGCAATGATTGAAGAATCAGTTACCAGGCCAACCAAATACTGCGCGGTGTCCATCGAAGTGGCTCTTGACGCAGCAGTCATGAAGCAAGCGTACCACCTTCGGCAAATGGAGCGCTCGAAACAGGAGCTCGTAGAGCTCGTAAATCGTCACGTTCCGATCGGGCCCAGCGAAGCCACGTTTTTTTAAGTGAGCAGACTGCTAACGTGACATATCGGCAAGAGCCTTAGCCACAACACTCATTTACGTCTGAGCGACGCCACCAAATAACGATGATCGCTTATCGCTCTCCCGCATCGACACATTAAACACTACAAGCGTTATATTTAACGATTTCGGTTACATTTTGGCTTTCTTTTAAAAATCTAGACTTGAAATGAGGGTCTTCTGTCAGGTAGAGGTCTTTATTCTTTTAAACGGGCGACCTGCAGCGCATTTTCACGCACGGACGCGGGGCTCGCTCTTGCTCCATTGGAAGCACATTTAGACGGGCGCTCTGACGCCGTTTTAAATAGTTTCTAGCTTCATTTCGACTGCCGTCCCCCAACAGTCCAGCGAGCGATGCCAACGCACGCATTTATGGATCCCATTTGATCAAGACGCTGCATGCTGGCTATCACGTAACCCCCTTTTTGGGTTTGCCATTTTTGTTATTCAGGCACTTCAACGCGTTTGTATTGCTCAGAGGTGCGTGAACGTTGCACAGGAAGCAATGGGAACCGTTGAGTGGAAGGCTTTGTAACCCCAAAGGATGCTTAAGAGGCGGGGGCCTTACCGCAGTATCTAAAGCAACCTATGAACCCTACTCTTTCATACTGTATAGTAATAGAGAGGCTTGATCCGCTGTTTGAAGCTGCTGAGCACGATTAATTCAATTTTCAACGCTTCTTGGGCCCTCCAATAGCGTCACCATTTTTCGACGCCTTTCGGACGCGGCCGGCACTCGCCAGCGTTCGCGAGCAAGCAATCATAAAATTAAAAGCGTATATATTCGCGTAACTTGATGGGGGGAAACACTGTGAAGCCATTAGTGGTGTTTTATTCGAGAACCGGGACCACCAAGAAAGTGGGGGAAGCTCTGGTAGACCTGCTGCAATGCGATAATGAAGAACTTATCGACACCAAGAAACGCACAGGACCCCTAGGCTTCCTACAGTCTGGGCGAGACGCAGCTAGAAACCGGCTGACGGTACTGGAACCCCTTATTCATGATCCAGCGTTGTACGATGTGGTCGCGCTTGGTACACCCGTCTGGAACGGCTTGATGTCTAGTCCGATGCGGACCTATATCACCAATAACAAGGCGAAATTCAACCGCGTCGCATTCTTTTGCACGCAGGGGGGCAACGAGAATAAGAAGTTGTTTAGCGATATGCAAGCTCTTGTCTCTCCTCTATGAATGACTTAAGCTGCGCTCGATGCCATTCTAAACCCGTAATCTGCCTAGCCGTTGCTAGGACCGATTTTTGACGATTGGTTAAAGTGTCGATAGGTGCCACGCCTCTCTATTTTTTCAATGGTAATTTTAATAAAATCTCCTTCAACTATGCCCTCTACTTCTCTTATCTGCCGTGGTATTGTCACACGGCCATCTTTTATGACTTTCACCGTAGCTGAATAAGTTTTGGCCATTGTGTTGCAATACAATGTATAACAATTGTTATATTTGTAGCAAATCAGCAACCAAAATTAACGGATTTTTGCAAAATAAAGCCACGTTACGCAAAAAGCTTTTGATTTCTAAGCCGCTAATAGGCTAGTAAGGCAATTACTAGGAGGTGTTGCATTTTGTCGTCAGATGATGTGTTACATGAACGTCATAGTAAGTTCCTTCGAATGATTTATCACGCACCTACCATAGGGACCGGGGTTGTTGTTGGCGCCATACTTTATCAGCAGGCAGAGCGCAACGGCTTCAGCGACGACGAGGTTTACAGTTTCTCGGCCTTGCTTGATTGCAGGGGGCTGTTGGAAATAAAGAGGTCGTCCACGGATAAGAATAAAGTTGACCTCGTGCAGCTAACGGCACGCGGTAAGCGTTACGTGCAAGACTTAAAGTAATCGATTTTTACGAATCCTGTTACTAACTGATTTAGCGACTGCTTTTTCAACATTCGATTTCAAGGTAGTTCAGCGGAGCCCCGATTCGGCAAATTTTTGTAGAAAAAGTCTGAGGTCTGTAGAAAAAGTCGAGTGGATTTGCGACTTAATCTACAAAGCTGCCTCGGGCAATAAACTTAAATAGTCAAGAAGGAGGGGCCCTGCAGCATCGTTGTGGTGGCTGCAAGCAGGCGAATTCAGCCCTGCTGCGTGGAACCGGAAAAAACGCCAAAAGAACAGTTGCGTTCTAAAGACGGGGGCCCGTTAACGTCCCCGCTTTGCGATGGGAAACCGTACCTCAGTCAGTACGTCGCTTTCTGCAACTTCCATTGGGTTGGTCAAATACAGCTCCATTGGCGCTCCAGTTACCTCGTAGTCGTTTTGCGCAGCATATTCCATCAACGCTGCATAAACCGGTGCTATCTGGTTATACGGCCCTTTGTGAATCGCTGAGAGCACTTCTTGCGCAGGGAATGTCTTGATCTGTATGTTCCCCTCGCCTTGCGCGTCTCCGATGAAAGGGATTCCCACGTCAAATTGCATTTCGCCTCGCGCCATATCTTCCTGGCTGCTATAGTAGACCGCGAATGGAGGTCCTGCCATCTGCAACCCCCTCTTCATCACCCATTCGATGACTTCGCTGAGTATCTGTCCCATATCGTCCGCTATCGCAGCAACCGCGCCTTTGTGGAATATACACGCTGCTCGCATTTCGTCAGCCATTTTTTCTTCTATTTTTGCCATCAATGTCCCCTATCAATTCTGGCCTGCTTCACACGAAATACTTTGCCATTTGCGCTGCTTGGGAAGGAACGAAAGAACCGAAATAGCCTTTTCAGGTATTTTTGTGCCCTTGGACGCGTGCGAAAAAGAGCCACCACGCCGATGATGAACAGAACGATCGTCGGGACGATAATAAGTACGACATCGTGCGTGACCGCCTTAATCCCTGTCCCGAAAATGAGTACGGAACGAAGCGCATTTATCGCGCGTGTCCAAGGGAGAACGTTATATACTTGAAATGGCTGCCCGAATAGCGTCCAGACGGAGACTTTCGGGAGTGGAAAAAAGTCCCCTGTCAAAAAGCTTGGCGGCACCCGATGAATAGACCGAATTCACCGCCTGATTGTCGCGTCTTGGAGAACTTGAGCCTATCGACGTACCGCGCTCGACTTTATCCACAAGGATGCCGGTGATGCTCGAAATTGAACCGCAGCTGCATCATTTCTTCGTTACTGCGGATCGATCCAAATAGCACCCGCACTAGGTCCGCCCACAACCTGCGGGGCTATATCGATCAGATTTACGCTTTTGTCCGCGCGACAGTTCCATGCCACCGCGTACCGGAGTACGCGTATTTCACGTCTGCTTATGCTTATGATATTCTGCGAGCTGCGATGGCGCTATTCCGGCCGCAATCGCACCCGCGAATACGAGATCACACCGACGACAAAGAGAATCGCGGTGAGAACGATCGCAAATCCCACGTAGACCGCCACGGCGCCAAAGCCACTCCCATAGATGAGGATCTGACGCAGCGCATCTGCGACCTGTGTCCATGGAAGCAGGTCGTAGACCTGGAACGTCGTCCCAAACGCTGTTCCAAGTATTTCATTAGGGAGCGGAAAGAACGCCCCAGTGAGGAAGGACACCGGCACGGCAATGAGCACCCCTAATTGTGCAGCCTGCCGCTCGTTGGTGGTAAACGCCGCAAGCAGCAAGCCGAGCGAAATCGAGGCTATCCCGCCTATGATGCCAACGAGCACGGCGAGCCCGATGGAATTCGCGCCGCCTGACCACTCAAATCCGAGCGCCACGGCGACCCCGAGGAGCAGGAGTATTTGCGCTACGGCGATGATAATCCACGTGAGCAACGTGCCAAAGAGGAGGTCAAAAGACCGCATATTGGAGAGTTTGAGTCTACCGAGCGTTCCGCGGTCAGATTCTCTCGTAAGGTCTTGCGCGACGCTGCTAACCTGCATAAGCAAGGCGAACACGATCAATCCCGGTGCCTGATAGTCGAAGAGCGTCAATGAGCGCGTGCCGGTGAGTGGTTGTACGGCCGCCGAAATATAGTCGATGCTAGCGTTGCTTTGGCTTTGGTTTTGTGCCAGCGTGGCGTCAACCTGTCGAATCGCCGTGGCCTGTATTTGGCTCCTATATTGTTCAAGGATGTTAAAGATCAGACC
The DNA here is from genome assembly GCA_003139855.1 of Candidatus Methanoflorens stordalenmirensis. Lineage (GTDB taxonomy): Archaea > Halobacteriota > Bog-38 > Methanoflorentales > Methanoflorentaceae > Methanoflorens > Methanoflorens stordalenmirensis. The sequence continues at coordinate 25,283 of PLGY01000072.1, read as the reverse complement.
TTGCGCGACGCCAAATGTGGAACTGCCCGTGTCCCCTTCGACGATGACCTGTGCGGTGACGTTGCTCTGTTTTGGAAGCGTGGTATTCACCGGCAGCTGAGCGGTGCTTCCGTTTATTACCCGCAGCCCGATATCGGAGGTCGTTTCAGCCCGCGCGGAGGCATTAGCCAATGAAATGACCGCCTGTGAAAAATTTTCCGGAATCGTGATCACCGCATCGAGGGCGCGACCTTTGAGCATCGTCTGGGCCTGATCTGCGCTCACGTTATTGAGGTTGAACATGTGGGTGTCGGTTTGCGCGTAGGTGATGTTTTCGAGGAGCTGCGTGAAACTCGCGCCGTCGTTGATGTGCTGGGTGGTATTGTTGGTGGATACCGTTGCCCCTTGGTCGAGATTAATCACCGCAATCTCGTGAGGTGCCGTCCCTGTGCCAAGCGAGCTGGGACTGCCGAAGGCGAAGGCAAAAATGACCATAAACACAACAGGGAATAGCAGGAGGAAAAAGAGCGAGCGACGGTCTCGAATTGTTTGCTTGAGAGCCTTTATCGCTAACGATAGAAACTTCACTGTCACTCCCGCAGCCCCCTTCCGGTGAGATAGATGAAGACGTCCTCGAGCGTGTTTTCCCGAATGGAAATGTCCGAGACGCGGGTGCGAGTCGCATCGACGCGTTCGATTATCTCAGGGAGCAGGCTGACGGCGTTTAACGCTCGTATGGTGATCTTTCCGCTCGCTTCGTTGATTTCTAAGATGCCGTTGACGGCCTTGAGGTCGGCCATCACCGCTTCGTTCTTCTCTCTGTCGGCGAGTTGCATCTCTATGATATCACCGGAACCGATCGTCTTTTTCAAGTTTCCTGGTGTGTCGAACTGAAGAAGCTTGCCGTGGTCGATGATGGCGATGCGGTCACTCAACGCATCGGCCTCCTCCATGGCGTGGGTTGTGAGGATGATGGTTTTCCCTTCCTTGTTCTTAAGTGAGCGAACAAAGTCCCACAGCAACAGGCGGGACTGCGGGTCTAAGCCCGCAGAGGGTTCGTCTAACACGACGATATCAGGATTGTGAATAACGGCGAGCGCGACGTTGAGCCTGCGTTTCATGCCGCCAGATAGCTGCGACACGCGCACGTTCGCCTTTTCAGAAAGTGCGAGATCAGCGAGCAATGAGCGCACGCGCTCGTTCGTGACCGTTCGCGGAAGGTCGTACATGTCGCCCATGACGATGAGGTTCTCGGCGCACGTCAGCTCCTCCCACAAGACGAGCTCCTGCGGACAGATGCCTATGCTCCTTTTCGGCACGCGCGCCCGGTCTTGTCCGTTGATGAGCACCACACCGCCTGTCGGGCTCAACAATCCGACCATCATCTTGATCGCGGTGGTCTTTCCTGCTCCGTTGGGTCCTAAAAATCCGAATATCTCTCCCTTCTTGATTTGCAGGGTGAGGTCGTCAACGGCAACTAGGTCGCCGTATCTCTTTGTCAGGCCTTGCGCCTCTAATGCATAAGCATCCGTTGTATAATCCGACGATTGCTCAGTCATGCTCCGCACGTCGCTAAACATTGCCAGTCTTCGCTCTTCATCGTTGCGCTTCGATGAACCCGTGGGATGCAAGCGTCCTCGCTCACGTTGTTCAAGTTGAAGATGTCTACGCTGCTGGTTTAATATTCGCTGCCAGTCTACCGGTTTTCTTTCTGAAAACCTTCTATTTGTGGCCGAGGCGACGTTCGCCGTGGTAAGAATCAGGCGAGCTTTTAATATTCAAAACACCATATAATAAGCCAGCCTGGATAGAAAAGGTGATCGTTTGACTAAATGGAAATACAGCGGAAAAGAGATTTCCTTTGACCAAGTAGATGACGCGCTTAAAGCTTTGGATAACGCCTGCCTGCACTGCGGCCCCAATAAGCACTCGCCAGAGTGCCCGATTGGTAAAGCAAAGGCAGAACTGTACGACATCAAGTGCTCAGACAAGCGCCATATTCCCGACGTGCAGTTGTAACCGTTCGCGAGATCAATATGCCATCAACGCATCGTGAAAATCTCTGATGGCATCTTCAGGATCTTTTCCTCCGAAATACGATCGCAGCGTCTCTTTCTTTTCCATTATTCCGTTGAAGGCGACTTCGACTTCTCTTTGAGTACAAACAGAGGTGATGTCCTCAATTATGTGGTTCGCCACGGACTCGTGATTTGCGTTGTAGAAACCGCCTAGGATGAAGAATTGCATAATCGAAAACAGGGCCTGCGCGTCCCGTTCCTTCTCCTTTGCGTATGATATCAAATCGGTGAAAAGGTGAGACACTGACAACAACAGCTGAGAATGAACGATCCCTCTCGAGCGATCGAGAGCGAGGATACCAATCTCTCTCAGGTATCTGAAACCCCCAAGATATTTACTATCTTCTTCGATGGTAGCGACACACACGGCTCGAACGGAGCCAACAACCTCGATCTCTGTACTCGTGTCGTCGATCCTGATTGCCGTCCGGGCAATATCGAACAGCTGTTCCAGCACCTCTTCGTTTAACCCCTCTCTGCGATTTTTGAAATTATAGACTGAGACGTCTTCGAGCGCAGTCAAAGCGTCGCTTGCGACGTCAACATTCCCCTGTAGTGTTTCTTTCCTAATGATATCCCCTAAGATCTTGATGAGTTCCGTGTTTTCGCGTGGTTCGTTCTCCCTTAGAGCTGCGGTCTTAACGTTGTCAATAATGTCGTCAGGATTAAAGAACCGTGGAATGCGACGGAATAGATTTAAGATCAACAAAAAGCACCACGCCGCCAGCGCCACGCTTAGTGACGTGAACACCCTGATATCATTGGGGACCGTAGACCCGCTTACGTGGGCTAGCGTGATGAAGTTGACGAACATTGCGGAGATAAAAAACACGATGATGCCCACGATTTGAAAATCTTTGAAGATTGATTCGAGGAGGAAGTGCAACACTTTCGGTGTATACTTCGATGCTGAGAATTCAATCGCGATGATCAAAACAGAGAAGGTTATTGCAAACAACGCGGCAAGGCTTTCGGTGAGCGTGCTAAGCAAAAAACTCGCAGAACTCGCATCGCCATTGAACAGAATTCTGGTGCCAGTTAGGTCAAAAACAAAAAGCAGGAAGATTATCCCGCCTGCCGCTAAAAAAAGGAGGTCGATGCGATTTAGTTTAACGTCGTTCAAAGCCATGTTTTTTAGGTACTGCAACACGCCCTCAAATTGAGCTTTTTGGCCCGAAACCACTTTTTACTAGAGTAGCCAAAAAGAGAGGACGCTAGGATAAAATAGTTGCGCTCGTCGACTCGCACGCTATTAAGCTGGTGAGCAGCCTAAGCCGATATACCGAAGATGTGGCGTCAAGAACTGGCGTGAAAACGCGCACGATGTGCTGGAATCGGAACACGGCCAATGCGCGCCCGAAACGTTTTCCTGGCGCAGCCCCTACTTAAGCGCGACTCGCGTAGTCAGGATAGTGGAGGAACGGAAGTGAGCGAGATAGAAACGTACAGAGGGAAAGCACTCGAGGTGAAGGCATTGATCGAGTACTCGACCGATTCTGTAGTTAGTAAGACTCTTATCGACACGAAAGCGAGCGTGATCACGTTGTTTTCTTTCGATGCGGGGCAATGCTTGAGCGAACACACCGCACCATATGATGCAGTCGTGCAGATCGTCGAAGGCGAAGCAGAGATCACAATTGGGGGGAACGCCGTCCACGCGCGTGAAGGGACTATGGTCGTGATGCCCGCAAACGTCCCGCACGCGCTTCGAGCTGCAAAGCGGTTCAAGATGCTGCTCACGATGATTCGTGCCTCGCGGACTTTGGAATAAGTCACGCAGGAGTTAAGAATGACACAAGAAAACGAAGAAGGTAAGTACACAGGTGAAGAAGCCCCTGAAAGTCAGGAATTGATCGACAAAGTGCGGCGCCTAAGCTTGGGGGCTCAAAGCGTCTTGTACGCAATGCTGATCGAAGAGGGAGAAGAAGAACCAGCAAAACGCGAAGGGTTGACCTCCGCCGAGATACACGAAGCGTGTGCCTCCTGTAGCTTGGACGACGCGGCAACGCCGCAAACCCTGATTGAAGCTGGCATTTCTGAACTCAAAGAGCAGAGGTTCATCGAAGAGCGAGGCGGAAGACTGTTCCTCACAACGCGCGCCGAGCACATGCGTACCTTTGAAAAGGCAGTCGAGAGCAGCAGGTACGTGGTTCGCAGATAAGTGCTCCATTTCGTCCGCGTGCCGCGGCCCCACACACAGGTTAGGGGGCAAAATGGTCGATTATTTCAAACGAAAAAAGCAGATTCAAGAGCTTATGGGCGCGAAGGACGTCGATGCGATGCTCATTGCCGGGGCTGAGAACTACTACTACATCACCGGCGATTATCGGCGGCAAGCTCGAATGTTGTTCTATCGAGATGCCGATCCAACCCTCATCGTCTTCCAACCTGAGGTGGAGCAAGTTCGTGCGCACACGTGGGTAAATGATGTCCGCGGTTGGAGCAGCGCCACCGAACTCATGCAGCACTTCTTTACCGCGATGAAGGCCCATGACCTTCGCAAAGCTACCGTCGGTTTCGATACGCACACCGCTCCCGGATTCGAAGTATTTCGTTTCAGAAAGCTCAATCCCGACATCACCATGGTCGAGAACGATGATATCATGAGCGAGCTACGCATGGTGAAGTCAGCTGATGAAATCGCTCGTATGAAAAAGACCGCTCACGTCGCAGAACTCGGAATGGTGGCTGCGGCGGATGCGCTCATCGCCGGCGCAACCGAGAACGACGTTGCTGCAGAGGCCGAATACGCCATGCGAAAGGCAGGTTCAGAGCGTTTGGGGTTTCTTACCTTCGTTAACTCAGGCGAACGCTCGCTCGGCTTGCACGGATTTGTCTCACGCCGGGTTATCAGCGGCGGAGATCCCGTCATCGTAGATCTACACCCCGTCGCAGATCTGTATGCCAGCGACATGGCCCGTACCTTCGTGTGCAGCCAGTCAGCTGGTGGCATAGCAGCACAAGCAGTCAGCACGGAGTTCATCAAGCTTGCGGCAGCCTACGATGAGGCGCAACAAGGGGTCATCGACGCGGTAAAGCCGGGCTGGAAAGTCAAGCAGGTCACCCAGTTCATGGCGGAGTCCATTAACAAGACCGAGTTCGGCAAGTACGTCGTTCCGGGCTACATCCACGGCGTCGGCCTCGAGGCCGAGGAGTACCCCCACCCGAGCCATTATCCGCAGCACGGCGAGATCACGCTTAGACCCAACATGACGGTGAGCATCGGTCACGCCGTATTAGCGGTGCCTGGACTCGGAGGCTACCGACGGGAGGATGTCGTGCGGATCACTGACCACGGCTGCGAGGTATTGACTCGAGGAGACGGACTCCCGGCGATTCTATGAGTTCGATATTCGCAGGGCCACGGGTGGCTGAAGCAATCCGCGCCACACATCGTGGGACTTGCAGAGCTGTAGTTTGAGCATGAGCGAAACTGCGCCCCTCGTCTGGTGATGATGTACACCCCCAACGTTGCGTCTTCAAGTGCTACCCACAGACACGAAAGAAGCCGTATACTTCCCAGGCAGCACGCGCGGTAGGCTTGCGCTGCATCGCCGCTCAACGAACGTGTTACGCTTTTTTACGGCGCGCTCTATTTATGTTATTATAGCTTACGACCGGATATGCTCAAGGAACCTCTACTTGCGGTCGAAAACGAGCGCTTGAAAGCTGAGAACGAAAGGTTACAGCTGAAGCATTCGGAAGAGTTTACCCGCGTGCGCGCCGAAGTTGAACGCCTGAAGAAGGAGAATGACAAATTAAAGACACTGAACAAAGATTTGGAGCGCAAATACCTCCGGATATTGAAACAACTTGAGAAACACACGAAGAGAGCTGCCAGCGTTTAAGCACGTCTTGGTACGACGAAGGACGTCGCGAGGCCATCAGCTTTGAATCTGCGATAAACGCGCGGCAAGACGACTTTTACTATGCGAACAGGTAATCGAAATGGTATGTATTCTCGCTCAAGGCTAGAATCACACGGTGCAGAAACCGCACACAGACACGCGCATTCGTCGTTATCACGCGCCGAGAATCCCGTATCGTCATCTTTACCGACATCAATGAACCGCACCTGCTGGCGGTTGAAAACGGACGCTAAATTACACCAAAGGCAAGCAAGCTGACCCGGCCGGTGCCCGCCTGACCACGGCCCGCGCCGCGTTGGCCCAGATTGCGCTGGGCGAGGCCAGACCGGTCGATAAACTGGCGGCGGGTGAAGCCAAAAATAAGGGTCGCTAGGGAAAATTGATCGATTTTCTGTCGTTGATGGAACTTTGAATTTTNNTACTTTGCGCGGTGCCTCTTGCCGAGCAACGCGAGTGCAACAATTGCAAGCCCTGCTACGGTGTAAGTTCCTTCAAATCCCGGAACTCCTGTTCCAGTGCTGTTTTGGCCAACAGTCGTCGTGGCAGTCTGACTGCTCGCCGGTCCTGCAGAAGTGGCGCCGGCAGAAAAACCGTAGCTCGCAACGGGCTGTATGAGTGGGTACTTGTCGCCATATGCTGAAGGCGTGCTGCCAATCCCGGTGCCGTTGGAAGCGGAGCCGTTGTAGCTAGAGTAATAATTGCCTATGTACCCCCTCTGAGCAGTGCCGTTGTAAGTGTACGCCATCGCCTGGGGGGAGTAGAGCCTCGCCTGAGAAGGCCCCATTATAGCAGTAGGTTGGTCAATGAAGTTATTGAGGTATATCTGGTGGTTTGTGGTCTCGATGAGGCATATGCCTTCCTGAGCGTTCGCGCGCACGGTGTTAAAGGTAAACGTGTTGTTGTCCGATTGCCGAAATCTGACGCCGTAATATTCGTTTTGGCTCATCGTATTCCCTGTAACAATGTTGTTTGACGAGCTGAATATAGAAATGCCAAAAACGTGATTCGCGCTCAGGTCGTTATTGCTCACCTTGTTTGAGCCGCCATAGTCCATGTAGATGCCATCGCCGAGCGCCACGCCGTTGCCGTGCTCCCCAGTTGCCACGTTGTTTGCTATAGAATTAGACGTGGCATAATCACAGTAGACGCCATAACCGTTATTGGATAGGTTGCTGTTCCGCACTTCGCTGTTGGTCGCGGCTGCAAGGTATACGCCGCGGATATTGCCGCTCGCGTTGATATTCGTGATCACGCAGGAAGAAACATTAGCAACATCTACACCAGATGCGCCGCCGGTTATGGTCAAGCCGTCAATGTGAACGCCGGGACTCGTTACCAGGAACACATCTTTGCTCGAATTGGCTGCTTGAACCGTCGCGGTTCCCGTTATCGTCAGGGGTTTGTTGACCACGACGTTTTCCGTATAGGTGCCGGGCGCAACGAGAACCGTGTCGCCCGGCTTCGCAGCATCCATCGCTTGCTGAATGGTCGTGTACTGCCCTCCGGCACCGACCGTCAGGGTTGCCGCGCTCACCGGGAGTGCCAGAGTGGCACAGAAAATTAAAGCGACAAGAGCAAACAGTAAAGAGTTAGAGACCAATTTCGTGCGCGATAATCGCATCGATATACCTCATAAACGTGTCCTTACGGCCACAGATGATACTTTACTCCGGAAATATGAGTATGAGTGCGTTGCCGTCAGTAACGATAACCGACGCGTGGAGCGTCGCTCCGTTTATACTCTGCGTACCTGTCCACTGCGTCGGGGTTGTGTAGTTGCCGGAAAAACCGTCCCCACCTATATTTGAGACGGTCTTCGCAAAAATGGTCATCGCATTCGACTGACTGTCGGCTTGTAGGATACTGGCGGAGTAATTCATGCCATCCTTTGTCATCTCACCCGAGTACATCGGATAGGCATCAAAGCCGGTGCCTGTGCTCTTGAAGTTCGAGGTAATTGTGTAGCCATCTGCGACAAGCGAATTTGTTGCCGTTTGGGTCGCCCTCGTTATGGGCGTCGTTGTTGCTGTACTCGATGCCGATTGTGCCGTGCTGCTTGCCGTTTTGTTGCTGTTGGTTGATGATGTGCAACCCGCTATTGATAACGAGGCAACCATGACCAGCACGATGATAGCTAACAACTTTTTTATTATGCAAGTCCCCCTTGACGTCCAGCGCAGGAACCCCTCTGCGCTACTTTGCGCGGTGCCTCTTGCCGAGCAGCACGAGTGCAACAATTGCAAGCCCTGCTACGGCGTAGTCTCCTTTAAATCCAGGAACTCCTGTTCCAGTGCTGCTTTGGCCAGCAGTCGTTGTGGCAGTCTGATTCTGACCTATTGGCTGCCCTGAAGAGGCTGTTGTAGTTTACGGCGCTGACCGGAACGATGGTTCCGTAGCTCGCAACGGGCTGTATGAGTGGGTACTTGTCGCTAGGCCCTTTCGCGGGCCAGGACTCTAACTACTTTATTGGAACCTTGACTCCTTCGAAACTTTCTACTAGAGGTACGGTAACCTTTAAAAGTCCATTGGAGAACGTAGCGTTCGCCTTTTCAGGCTCAATGGCGTGGGCGAGTATCCAGCATCCGATGTATTCAATGTCATCTCTCGGTGCGGTAAGACAAAAGCCATTCTCAGAGGCTTCAAGTTCTATGTCCTTCTTGTGTACGCCGGGCAGCTCCACTTCAATCGTGTAGATATCTTTGTCGTGATACAACGATGCGTCCGGGACGACGCCGATTCGTTCTTTTTCATCCATAGATAAACCACCGCAGAAATGTTCAATTCAAATCTTTAAATAACTTTCCGGGCATTAGAGTTTTGATTTGCGACGCGCTTCGAGCTGCATATTTTAGTTAGGCACGTCCGATGCCGCAGATGACGTTTTTTTGGACTTAAAAATTTGAGAACGTCTCGAATTCAACCAAATCAATCAAAGCAGCTCTAGCGGGTTTTGAGCCTATTAATAAGTATAAAAAGAAGTTCCATCGAAAATGTCTTTTTTGGGCCTTTGCCACCTTTTTCGGCTATTTTTTGGCCCTGAGGCACGAGAATTACTTGCAAAATATAAAACGAGGTAGTACCATAGTGTATCTTACCCTCTATGGGTGATGTGGGGGCGAAAACACCAATTACCAACGGCCGAGTAAGTTAAAATCTGCTCTAGCGCTTCTAGAACAAAGGTACCTTGCCTTTAAGCGCGCCGCTGGCAAGAGCTTTTCTCGCCCCACACACCCCATAGAGCCAGATATTTTTTAGCGATGTCTCTTTAGTCTCGATAGGTCGTGAGCCGCAGTCAAGCGTTGCCGCATCAAGGCGGCGAATCCGGGAATCCTCCCACGCGACTTAATGACTCTACAAAACACGTGCGAGTAATACAAAAGTTGTGGCGTTTCTTTCAAGCGTAGGCCAGGGCTGACTCTGCAGGTCACGAAGCTCGAGCTGGCTCGAGATCAAAGACGTCGTAAACCCACTGGGTGCGCTTTTGCCAGTCGTGCCGCAGCGCCTGCTTGGATATGCTGTACTTAGCAGAGAGCTTATCAAGAATCTCCGTCATGTTCAATTTTTGAACATAAAGACGATACATCTCCCGCCTTCTCGCATAGAGCTGCGCTTTATTTTTCATAGTTCACCTTCCCGCTTCTAGCTGGCGAAATGAACGCCCGCCGTGTTATGAGTGACGCACGAGCAGTGTGAAAGTAATTCATCCTCGTCTTAGAAGTATAAATCGGCATCCTCCTTTTTTCCCTTGCCTCCAGCTCGAAGTGCGGAGCGCATCGTGCGCCTTTCTAGGTTACAGTCGCGAGTGACTCGTCTAAGAATGGACCACCGCTACTTGACGACGAATATGGCAGCCCAGAGGCAGGCCTAATGCTTAACTCAGCTTGTCTGAAAACGCTTCCTGATTGTCAATCCGCACGCTTCACGACTTGCGCCCCTTGGCAGCTCCCGCCAGCACGCATATATAGCTGAAAAGTGAACAATCGCCAGAAATGGATACGAAGATGTCGGGAGATACGCGTATCAGCTACGAATGGATTGCGCTCTCAGTGACCACGATAGGCGCGCTGATGGCGGCGATTGATGCATCGGCCGTGCTCATCGCGCTCCCCACTATTATGGCCGATCTACAGGCAAGCTTCATAACGATCATGTGGATGCTGCTGGGGTACATGCTCATCCTTGCAGCGGTGGTCCCGGTCGTCGGCCGGCTGGCCGACATGCTGGGGCGCAAGAACCTCTACAACCTGGGCTTTGTCATCTTCACCGTCGGGTCGCTGCTGTGCGCACTTGCGCAGCCGCAATATCACGGCTTGGATCTGGTGGTCTACCGCATGATACAGGGCGTGGGCGGCGCGCTCCTCATCACCAACAGTGCGGCGATCGTGACCGATGCATTCCGCCGGGGAAATCTCGGCTTCGGCTTGGGGGTGAACGGGATCGCGTTTTCCGCGGGGTTCCTCCTCGGCCCGGTCGTTGGGGGGTTGCTCACGTCGATTTCGTGGCGACTGGTGTTTCTCATAAACGTCCCAATTGGTATTGTCGGCACGATATGGGGGATACTTCAGCTCAGAGAGCCAGTGACACCTCCTAAAGGACAGCGCTTTGACTGGGCCGGAAGCCTGACCTTCACCCTGGGACTGGGGGCACTCCTTCTCGGCGTGTCGCTTTATGCCTTTCCCGTGACCGCCATATGGGTCGTGTACGTGCTCTTTGTCGTGGCCGCAGTGAGTCTCGCGCTCTTTGTTGTTGCGGAGCGACGCGCTCCTGAACCCATGCTCAACCTGCGCCTCTTCGAGAATCGAAGCTTTGCCTTCGCCTCGGCTGCTAACGGGCTTAACGGGCTTGCCAGAGGGGCAGTGCTCTTCGTGCTTATATTCTTCCTGCAAGGACCATACGGCTACAACCCTCTGATGGCAGGCATTCTCTTGGCCCCCTTCGGTGCCGCCTTTTTGGTCGTCGGGCCGATTTCAGGGCACCTCTCCGATCGGTACGGTGCGCGCTACCTCGCAACGGCCGGGTTGCTCGTGTCCGTCGTAGGGTTGCTCGGGCTAGCCACGGTGGTGAGCACGACGCCGTATTCGGTCCTCGCCGTGTACATGGCGCTCATGGGCGGTGGTTCTGGCCTTTTCGCGTCACCGAACATGAACGCGATCATGAGTGCGGTTAAGCCGAGCGAGCGCGGAAGCGCATCCGGTATACGGACAATGCTGATGAACACCGGCCAGATGCTCTCCATCGCTATTGCTTTCCCGCTTATCCTCAGCCAAATTCCTGAGGTCGTCTTGATCCACGTCTTTTTGTACGGAGGCGGCCTCAGCGGTACGCCTCAAGTCTTGGCGGCCTTCGAGCTCGGTATGCACGAGGCGTTTCTTGTAGCCGCTGTGTTTACGGTGTTTGCGGCGATCATCTCGTTTAGTCGACCGTCAGGTGCACCGCGCGATTCTGTAGCTACTTGAGGGGGGGGCGTGCTCTGCGGCATGCCGCCACCTGCGTCCTTACGCAACCAGATACCTATTCTGCGGCCCTCGCTTGAGTAACCGCATCCAGTCTCAGCAGCGCTGTGGTCGGTAGCGGTTGAATGTGCTGCTTTGCCTCAAGCGTTTTCGTTCGTGTGGTCTAAGAACGTTGATCCCTGGAGAGACCTACCACGCGACGGTATTACCACGTCTCGTGATGGATACACGAAGGATTGAATCGATCAACCGGAGCCGGAGTCTCCGCTGGGCGTCCTACAGGGATTATACACAGCGGAATAACGTTCGCAGGCAGATTGAGCAGCTCTTTAATACCTTTGACTCGCTCTTCAAAGGGGTAAACTGCGGTCCATACAGCCCCTAATCTTCGTTCGGTCGCTTCAAGCAGTATGTTTTCAGCGGCGGCTGAGCAGTCCAGGGCCCACAAGCCGGGAAACTTCTCCCGATTCTTATCTGCACAGACCGCAATTGCCAGCGGCGCATATTTAACCATCGGAGCGGTGGGACTAAGCCGCGAGATAGCTTCGAGGGTCTTTCGGTCTTGAATGATCACGAAATGCCACGGCTGTTCGTTCACCGCAGACGGCGCATGCATTGCAGCCGTGAGCAACGCCTCTATGTCATCACCAGAGACGGGCTCCTCGGTGTATTTGCGGATACTTCTTCTCGACCGTATAGCTTTAGTAACGTCCATTGTTCACCTCAGTCGGCCACTTTCCTTGCCTATACTATCGAACAGCGCAGCGAGTTGAAAACTGTATTCCTTGTTTAGCACTAAGGCCTGCCAGAAGAAACGCTGTTATTGTGAAGCGGGGAGTGTCATTTCTTGTAAGCCCTCACTAGGTCCACGTAATGCCCGGATCGTCACCAGCGATGTGCTACCATTTCATATTTTCACGTCAGGACGCAAATATCCGTCGGCGTCGCTCCCTGCACTTAGTGATGCACTCGTTTCGGATCAGCTTAGCTCGCAGGAGATAAAGGAAGGTTCTTTACCAATGCACACTAAATCTGTTCATGACGACTTTTTGCGAGAGCGCTATTTGTGAGTGACTAACGAGTCAGCAGCGAAAGAAAAGCGGAGACGTGAGATGGCGAGAAAACGCACTGGGCCACCGGATCTAGAATCGAAACTAGTGCCCGTTCCAACTGTTTTTATCACCGAGTCCTTGCACTTTGAAACGGAGTATTTAGCCCTCCGACTGACCGATGCATTTCATGTGGTCGAGAAGAAAGAAGAGCTGATTCGAAGCGCGATAAAGTGTCTTGACACGGTGATCACAAACGATGCTGAAATGGGGATGCTCAGAAGAGAGTGCTCGTTATATCAAATAAGAATCGATCCAGATAAAGCGCAGGCACGCGCCGAGCTCCAGGAGCAACTCGCAGAACTCGACGAGCAGCATAAAACGCTCGAAGCCGTATTATCGGCGGTGGAAGAGGCCGCCAAATCGCCACGCACGATCACGCCAGAGTACGAGAAATTTGCAGCCGACTCAAGGCGAGTTGTTCTGGCCTCGCTAAGCGGCAAAGTCGTCCGCTTCCAGAGCGTAGGTGACCCGCACCCGCTGGAGCCGATCGAAACGTCAGACCCCCGCGTTGTTGCCGAGCTGATACGCCATCACATAGGTCGCCCAACCGTCATTGAATAAGGTGTACACGCGTTCACGATTTCCCGCGTCTTCGGGGCTTAATAGAAAGGCACGTAAGGTTTTATGAATGTTATTGATGCTCTAAACTCTCGTTTTACGGTCCGTGCGTTTACGCCAGATCCTGTGCACAAGGGAACGATTCTTAAGATTCTGGATGCCGCGACGCGTGCTCCCTCATCGGGCAATACCCAGCCATGGGAACTCTTTGTTGCTGGCGGGGACGCGCTGGACCGGCTTCGTCACGCGTATGAAGAGCGCTTCAGCAAAGGGGTGCCGGGCAGCCCCGATCTGCCGGCACCGCAGCAATGGCCCCCCACCCTGCAAAAGCGCATGGACGAACTCAAGGCCGCACGCTTTGAATCCCTGGGCATAGAACGCACCCACGCGGCGGCGCGGCATGCCATGTTTGAGCGTGCCCATCAGTTCTTTGGAGCGCCGACGGTGGTGTACCTCTGCATGGACCGCACACTCACGGCGTGGTCGATATTTGATATGGGACTGCTTGCGCAGAGTATCATGCTCGCGGCACAGCAATACGGCGTTGATTCAGCTGCCGCGGCGCTTCTGATTTCCTACCCTGACCTCATTCGTGCAGAATTGGAAATTCCGGAAGACGTGTCGATACTAATGGGCGTCGCATTGGGATACCGCGATCGGCAACATCCGCTAAATCAGTACCGAAGCCCCAGACGGCCGCTACAAGAAGTTGTACGCTTCAAAGGTCTCACCTAACTCTCCGTAGCAGGAGGGCCAGCTCAACACGTCTGAGCTGATTTTCGATTGTCGAAAAAGCTCACAGAGATGGTTGCCCGCGGCCTGCGGACTTGCTTCGCTTGCTCTCTATGGACTTTGTTGAGATTATATAAGCTATAGAGGCACTGTTGATGACAAGCCAGAACGACTCACCCCACGAATTTAATTCCTGCTGTACCCCGTTGTCACCAAGACTGATGGTGGTAAGACTGTTGAAGACGAGGGACCCGTCCTCGAGCCAGTCAGACAGAAAGCCGTGATACAAATAGCCATCCAAGCCTTTAAATTCGAGGTCATTTCCGACCCACTCATCATAGTACTGCTCGCGCAACTCTTTGAGATCCATACCAATCACTACTCTGTAAACATACTAAACCTTGCGTATACCATTAACCCCGTTTAAGCGCGACGAGCACGCGCACGTCTGCCAAGTTCAAATCCAAACGAGCGGCAGTTCCCACTCTTTGTTTACGGAGAGAGCGGATTCGGGTAACCAACGTTCGCGAGCAAAAAACCCTCAAGAGGACTTTGCACGATCTTATTGATCCGGCGGACGACCTTATGTATCAAACCAGCCGAGCAGGTTCAAATGCTCGTGCCTCAATGCTGCCACCTGGCGGCTTGCCGCACATAATTGGTTTACAACTCGTGTGCCATTTTCTGTGCTTAACGGCACGTCGCACTTGGCAGCAAGCGTGCTGATAAAGCGTCAGCCCAAAAAAAATAGTGAAAGAACTATTGCTCGAAACCTGCATTCCCGGTTGTGCGTTAGGATGCGGCCTGGTACGAAACAAGACGTTAAGTCTAGTCTTGATCCAAGCTTAATCCCTAATGCGCCACTAAACTAAGCTAAGCGCCAGGAGATAGAGAGAATGTTGTTTATTTTATGGTTCAAATTCGACCCCGAGCATACCGAGCGGGTCCGTGAAATGTGGAAACAGTTCAAGTACCCGAAGCCGTGTACCTGATAGGCCGGTACGTACTCATCGGCAGGCATATTTCGGTTGCTATCTTCGAGGCACCCGATGAGGCAGCACTGCTAAAAGTTACGGGACCGTTTAGCAGCCTCGGTGTGGCCCACGTCGCACCAGCGATGCCGCTTGAGGAAGCGATTCAAGTGTCGTGGTAAGAAAAGAAAGTGCCGCACCCGCCTTGATACGTTTCACTACGTGACAACAAGCTGAGATCGGCGTGACGTGGTTACTCACGCACAGGCCTTGGGAACGCACAGAGCCAGCAGAGCCCGTGTCGTCAGAGCTTCCGTCAGTTCGTGTTACTTCGCGGACGGATCCATCTCCATCACGCCGAAGACGTTTCCTTCTGTGTCGGTGCAGTAGGCGAGGTACCCCTGGCCCGGAACTGCCCGCTTTGGCATCATAACATTTCCGCCAGCGTCTACAATCTTTTTCGTGAAGTCGTCGACAGACGCGACGCTTACGGTGTTCGTTGTCACCTGCTCAGGCATCATGCGTGGTGTTATCGCACCGTTGATTCCCGGTTCGTCATCGGGTCCGGTGGCAACTAGCCAGTAATCCATTGGCCCTTCCCACTTCATGATGGCCCAGCCAAACACCTTCTCGTAAAACGCTACCGCCCGCTTTGGATCATCGGCAGGCAGCTCGAAGTGCACTACTCTCGGCATTTTATTCTCCTTGAAGTTCTTCTTGCAAGCCTTTGTAACGCTGATACTTACATCCTTTAACCGAGAACCGTGCACCAAGTGCGCTAGCGCCGGGTTAACCACGGGCATCCGCCAGGAGAGAAGAATGGATTGCCCCGCACAAACACGTGATTTGGATTTGGAACGACATTTTTTATGTTTGACGCCTTGAGCACCGCAGTTGGCCCATTTGGCGCTTTTATATGGCAACGATACGCTGGGCGTAATCCTTATAACGGTGCTATCATTATGCATGCAAGGTTCTCGAACTGCCAGCAATCGGATCCGAAGCAGGCGAGGTCCTAAAGAGGTGTGAAATGTACGAAGAAGATGATGCGGAAGTGCGCGCGATATTGGAAAGAGTGGCGAGTTACTATGGCTTTGTTCCGCGAATCTATCAAGAGCTCCGGCACAACCCGGAAGCACTCAAAACCTTTTTCTATAAGAATGAGCAGCTGGCGACTAACAAAGCGCTAACTGGACTTACTAAAGAGCTCATCGCGATCGGAGCTGCCGCTGCTCTCGGATCCGAATATTGTCTCGAAACGCACATTGAAGGAGCTAAGCGTCTTGGCGCTGTCGATGATCAGATCTTTCTGGCAATACTGCTTGGTGCATCCGTTGCCGAAACTACAGCACTGTCCAAATCACTTCGCGTCTGGCAGCGCTAACGCGTGGCCCTCGTGCCAGCTTATGTAACGGTCACCGTGTACGTCGTTTGTTCAGTCACGATTTGCGACGGACTGACATTCTGGAACGTGACTGTAGTCGTTCCCTTCGCGAGGCCTTGAAACGTAAAGACTTGCGATCCGGGCACGCCGACAAGATGGTGCGGGTTAGGGTCGCTAACAAACACGCTGCTTATAAGCGACAGCGCTGTGTGGTTAAACTGAGGCTCCCAGCTGTATCCCGTCGAAGGATTTGACCGCAGCGTTATCGTAAAATTTCGCCCCTCCGCCACGGTTATCGGTTCTCCAGGCGTCACGTTTGTGGCGTTTGCTGTTTTTGTCATGGGCACGATCTCGCTCGTTTGCGTTGGCGCAGTCGAAGAACTGTTGTTGCTCGTGCTCGACGTGCACCCGGCTACAACGACTGTGAAGGATAGAAGCGCGATCACTAAGCCGGCAATGAAGACGCGCCTTTTTTCCATAATCTCGCTTTTGCGGTGCTTACTATATATGCTGATGGGGGGTGAAGCACGCTGCATTTGTGTGTACCATTTTCATCGCCGTGGACGCAAAATGTCCCCACTTTACAGGCTTTACAGATGTGCGATTTTAGCGAGTGACGACGAGGCAACGGGAACGGCTAAAAGAACAGCTCTGTAGAGGGACTTTCTTTGGCGGCATAGCGGCAATACTTCTGTTTATAGAGCACAACTATTTACTGGCCGCTGCTCTTTTTGTACTATGCTCTCCCACAAGGTAGATCTCGAAAAACTCGAAGAGCCTGAGAAAGTCGTCGGGTGCGCGTACACCTCCCGCTATTGCACATTACCGGTGCCAAAGTACGAACTCTCTGAAACTGGCATGCGACCTGATTGCGCGTATCAGCTCGTACACGATGAAATGAACTTGGACGGTAACCCCTCCCTTAATCTCGCGAGCTTTGTAACGACCTGGATGGAGCCGCAGGCAACGCAACTCATCGTCGAGAACATCCACAAGAACTTCGCCGATCAGTTCGAGTACCCGCAGACGGAGGTGATACACAAGCGGTGCGTGAATATGCTCGCACGCCTCTTCAATGCGCCCGACCCTGTAACGTTTGCCGGCACCGCAACGGGCGGCTCATCTGAAGCAGTGATGCTTGGCTTACTTGCACACAAGTGGAAGTGGAAGAAACGCCGCGAAGCAGAAGGTGCGGCGTGCGACAAGCCGAACATTATCTTCGGTGCTGATGCGCACATTTGCTGGGACAAATTTGCCAAATACTTCGACGTTGAGCCGCGGGTGATACCGCTCGAGGAGGATCGTCTTACTATCACCAGGGAGGCAGTTACTGACCTTATCGACGAAAATACTATCTGTGTCGGCGTTATCCTAGGGACGACGTTCACTGGCGAGATCGACCCAATCGAGGAGATTAACGACCTGCTTGTCGAAGTCAAGAACACGCGCGGATGGGATATTCCCATTCACGTCGATGCCGCAATCGGGGGATTCATCCTGCCGTTCACACAACCAGAGCTGCGGTGGGATTTCAGACTGTCCCAAGTGAAATCAATCAACGTGTCCGCCCACAAGTACGGCTTGGTCTACCCCGGCCTTGGGTGGCTGATCTTCCGCGATACCACCGACTTGCCCGATGACCTCGTGTTTTACGTGAACTACCTCGGCGATGAGATGCCCAGCTACACCCTGAATTTCTCGCGCGGCAGCGGCATGTTGCTCGCGCAGTACTACAACCTGCTCCGGCTTGGTTGGGAGGGGTACGCGATGGCCGCCAAGGCAGTCCTGGAACACGCCCAATACCTGACCAAGCGGCTCTTGGACACGGGGTATTTCGATATCCTCAACGGAGCTGAAATCCTTC
Source organism: Candidatus Methanoflorens stordalenmirensis (assembly GCA_003139855.1). Classification (GTDB taxonomy): domain Archaea; phylum Halobacteriota; class Bog-38; order Methanoflorentales; family Methanoflorentaceae; genus Methanoflorens; species Methanoflorens stordalenmirensis. Next base: position 7,283 of record PLGY01000072.1, on the reverse strand, counting down.
CCGTCGTCACGTTCCAGCTCAAAGAACCCCTCGATTTTTCCGTGTATGATCTATCCGCCAAGCTGCGGGAACGAGGTTGGATTGTCCCCGCGTACACGCTGCCACCAAATGCCGACGCAATCCCTATTATGCGCGTCGTCGTCCGACAGAACTTCAGTCGCGATATGGCAGATCTCTTCGTTGACGACATTAAAAAGGCGTACGCCGCTTTGCTGGCGCCAAAAACCAAGACAATTGTGAAGCAACGATCGCCGCGAGAAGCACATTCGGTATCATAAGTCAAATGACTGCGCAGTTCAAATGAGGGGGCCGCGAAAGCGGCAAACAGGGGCGAGACTCGCGCAGAGCCCAGTCGCGGCATATCGAGACGATACCCAGCTGCTGCATGCTGCACCCTTTGGCCGGGTGGCTCCGTGCCGTACCGTAATCTCACCTGCGAAACCTCCCAAAATACAGCCGTGAGAACCAAGAACGCGCAAGAAACTAGCTTAGCACACGGAATTGATAAGCAAGCAGCCACCAGAGCACGAAGACAAAGACAATTAAAACGATCAAGAAGATTCCCGCAAGTTGGCGCTGTTCCGAGGCAATCACCTCCAATTAACCCGTGCAGCCTTATTCGATAAGAGCGTGCCGTTCGGCGAATGAAGCGTTTACGCGCACACGATTGGCTTGAAGAAAGACGGGGACAACTGCAGTCACCCAGAAGGTGCACGAGCAACTGCCCGCACGCCGGAATAAAAGCCCCAGGCGCGAAACATCTCCGAAAAGTAGGGCGCAACATAAATAGGGACGCATTGCTATATCTGATCACTTCAAGCTAGACTGGCTGTTTCGATCGATTTGGTGCATATTGCAGACGAACATGCAAGCAGACCAAGGCAACGGGCTGACCACGGCGGAAGCTGAAAAGCGCCTTGCTGAGTACGGATACAATACCCTCTTCAAGCCGCATACCGTCCGTTTCATCAGCATCGTCAGGGAGGAGATCACGGAACCGATGATCCTCCTCCTGTTTGCGGTAGGCTTTTTTTACGCGCTTGGCGGTGAATTGGGTGACACGATCACCATCTTTGCGATTATCGCTGCCCTCATCTTCGCAGAGGTCTGGAACGAGTACCGTGCCAAAAAGACCATATCCTCGCTTTCACAACTGGCCGCACCCACCGCACGGGTCCTGCGCGACGGTGTTACGACGAACGTTAAGACCGAATTGGTCGTCCCTGGTGATGTGCTCCTCATCTCGTCGGGCACGCGGGTGGCGGGCGACGCGCACGTAACGCAGTCGTTGAGTCTGTCTATCGACGAATCGTCGCTAACCGGTGAATCTTTCCCTCAAGAGCGAAAGGCCGACGACGACGTCTACGCAGGCACGCTCGCCGTTGCAGGCGAAGGCATGGCGACCGTTTTTGCAACGGGAGCTTCCAGCAAGATCGGCGCCATTTCAGCGCGTGCAGAGGAAATCAAGGAGCCAAAGACGCCCTTGCAGCTTGCAATGAAGTCCTTGGCAAAGAGCTTAGTGGGGGTGGCCCTCGCATTTAGCATAGCCATCCCGTTTCTGGGATTCCTGCGCGGCCAGAACCTGTATCAGATGTTTCTCACCGGGCTCGCATTGGCATTTGCTACCATCCCCGAAGAGCTCCCCATCATCATCACCATGGTGCTCGGTTTAGGGGCGTACCAACTCTCACGGAAGGGCTTCTTGGTAAAGAGGATCAAAGCCGCAGAGGTGTTGGGGGACGCGACCGTTATACTCACCGATAAAACCGGTACCATTACCGAAAATAAGATGCGTGTTGTTTCGGTATTCCCTCGCGAGCACGAGGACCACGTACTCGCGGCCGCACTTGGGGCGCTGCCGGAGTTTCCAACCTCAGCGACCGATCTCGCAACCCTTGAGCGGGCGCAGACGGGGCCGGCGCCAACGATCGGCTCGCTCATTCGTGAACGAAGCTTTGACAGCGAACGAAAAACGCGCTCCACCGTNNAGAAGCGCTCAGAAGCGAAACGGCCAAGGGAAGGCGAGCGATTGCCGTCGCCGAGAGGAGGCTTCCGCCTGCTGCGCGCGATCTGCCTTTCTCAGAACTCGAGAAGGAGCTGACTCTATCGGGGCTGCTATTTCTTGAAGACCCGCCGCGAAAGGAGGTGAAAGAAACCGTCGAACGCGCACGGAGCGCGGGGATACGCACGATCATGGTGACAGGCGACCATCCCCTAACGGCGCATTTTGTTGCCCAAAGCGTGGGCATTGACGGCAGCAGGATGATAACTGGCGATGAGCTGGATCGCCTGTCAGATGAGGAGCTGCAAGACGCGGTGAAAACGGTTGCCGTGTTCGCGCGGACGACGCCCGAACACAAGTATCACCTCGTGACAGCGCTTCAGCGCAATGGCGAGATCGTTGCTGTCACAGGAGATGGGATCAACGACACCCTTGCGTTGAAGGCCGCCGACATCGGCATCGCCATGGGCATCAAGGGCACGGATGCAGCCAAAGAGGCGGCAGACATCGTGCTGTCCAATGACAACTTCGTTCTGATTGGACAGGGCGTTTTTGAGGGACGTAAGTTCTTTGAAAACCTCCGGAAAGGGGTCAAGTTTTACCTCTCCGTAAAAGCAGCGCTCATCCTGATCTTTCTCTTGCCGGTGCTTGCTGGTATCGCCTTCCCCCTTGCACCGATCCAGATCATCGTCCTCGAACTTTTCATGGACTTGGGGGCATCTGCGGCCTTTGTCGCCGAACCGGCTGAGGGACGCATTTACTCTGATCTCCCGCGGGATCTCAAAGAGCGCTTCGTGAACTCTGCTATGCTCAAGGGAGTTGCGGCTTCGGGGCTCAGCCTCTTCGCCGGGGTCACCATCTCGTACTTCTACGCGCTCTGGCAGGGCCTGCCTCTTGTACAGGCCCAAACGTTCGCGTTTGCCGCTTGGATATTCAGCCTTATGATCCTTGCTTTTGTCTCGCGGTCGGAGACAGATCCCCTGTATCATTCAGGGATCTTTGCCAATAGGGCCATGGACGTATGGGCGCTGGCGGCGGTTGCCTTCCTCTTTGTCGCGATCGGCACTCCTGAGCTTAGCGCTTATTTCAAGCTCGCTTCTGTGACGATCGTTCAACTCGCGACTGTGTTTGTAATCTCCTTCGTGTGCGCCTCTTGGCAAGAATGGGTGAAGGTACTCCGCTTCAGAATACGAGCCACTAGCCGGCACGTGCCTGCTGCGAGTTGATACAAGAAACTCACGCGTGAAACCGATCCCAGCACGCCGACTGTTTTACTGCGGTAGACCTCTGCCCTTTTGGGCTCTCTGATGAGGAGGGTGTCGGTCCGCGCAACACTCCTCAAGCACAAACGCCGCCTGACCTACGGGCGCTCACCTATTTCATATCGTTCGGGTGGTGCTGACGTATATGCTGTTCGATAGCTTCAACGCGCCGTAATAGATCTTTGATAGTCGTTATCTGTTCGCAAGGGTTGCGCGCCCCGACGTGTTCTTCTACGGCTTCGATGCGGCTTAAAATGGATTTGACCGTGTCTTTTAGGTCGTTAAACTCGATTAAGGTTACTTCGTCTTTGCCGTCCTTTCGATCTTCTTTCATTGCGATCTCTCCTTGCCGTGCTATCCTCAATCCTGCACGATACATACAAGCGCCCTTTGAGCATCTCACGTACCACAGAGGGCCAAAGGCAAACCTTAAATTGAGTGTTTAGATACTGTCACTCTAAAGAGCAGCTCGACGTGCAAAAATCCCGAAACGTCGTGAAGCATGGATGCTAGTTGTTCCAACAAGCGCTAAAGGAGATAAAATGAATCCCTTGTTAGTTATTATTGGCATAATTCTATTAGCGTTGATCGTCCTAAAGGAGCGAAAAGCCATTTTGAATCCATCAGCTATCCTTGTTATTCTCATGTGTTGCGTGCTCATTTTAGCTTCAATTTTGTGGGCTGCGTGAGTACCTATTGGCGGCCTTAACGCACTTGCCAACGGCTACGCCACACTGACATATGTGTTCCTTTTCGGTGGTGAACAAGAAAAGAAAAACAGCCATCGCCCAAACTACATACCGAACGGTGATCTGCTCGCAAAAAACCAATAGAAATCCAAGAAAGAAGGCGAAAGCTTTAATTTTGCGGATACGAATGCAGTTCGAGAGATGTCCGACGATATATTCATCGTAATCGCAACCTTCGGCGTTGTCTTTGTAATCACGGCCGCGATGCTGCAAGGGCTTATCATCACCGTTGATTTGTTACGAGCGGGTTTCAAAGGACGCCGCCAGTCGCAGGCGATGGTGCTACTAGCGAGATTCGTCGTCGTCCCGCTTGTCATCATAGGGCTGGCGTCAATCGTGCACTTCGGGGCGTCGGGATACGGGCCGCAAATCGATATGGCGGTGTGCGTGCTCGTCCTCACTGCTGGCCCGCCCTTCATCCCCGCGATTGCGAAGCTGGCTCATGGAGATATCCCGTACGCCGCCAGCTCCGCACTGATGCTCACCGTTCTGACGTGGATCCTTCTCCCATTTACGCTGCCGGTGGCCCTTAATTTCCTCGGCACCGGTGCGTCGGTGTCGTCCTCAACTGTCGCTCAGCCATTGGTCGCGTTCTACGTAATACCGCTGGTTGCGGGCTTCTTAATCCGGGCACGTTACCCTAACATAGCGAAGGACATCATCCCGCATCTCAAGACGATTGCAATCGCCACGCTGCTGCTGTCGGTCGCGCTGTACATCGCGGTCTCGTGGAGCGAGTTGACCTCACTGTTTCTTACCGGGGTGCTCGGTTTTGCAGTAGCCATTCCACTGATCTCGCTGTTTATCGGCTTTGTGCTCAGCCCGCCGCTTGCTCGGCGCACAACTGCCGAGACCCCGCACCGAAGCTCCAAGATCATTTCGATCATTTCGATTTCACTGCAAAATATCGGCGCTTGCCTCGTGTGTGCGTTCTTCGTCCTCCCATCATATCCGTTAGCCGGAGTTGCGATCTTGATCTTTGCGCTCGGTTCGATCTTCGTCACAGTGCTCGTGATGGCAGAATTGGGCAGGCGACATGAAAGAGCGCTGGCTGCGGCCACGCCCGCTCAGACCAATCCCGCGGCAGCGGGAGGTAAATCGTCCAGCTGAGTCGCGCTATCAGGTGCGGCACCCTGGCCGGTCGCAAAAATAAAGACTAATGATGGTCTTAAACAACCAACAGGAGTTTATGATGTCGAACCGGAAAGACGCAACAAGGTTTACCGAAGCAGCCAATACGGCCGTGCTCAACGAACTGAGCTGGGACGACACCCAGGATTTTGATTTTGCTGGCCGGGGCTTCGTTGCCAGCTTGAATGAGCCGATCATTACTGATACCAACGGTCGCTCGGTCTGGGAGTTGAACGGCTACCCCTTTCTTGAGGAAGAAACCGCCCCGCTGACCGTAAACCCCAGCTTGTGGCGGCAATCTCGCCTGCTTGCACTCTATCACGGCCTGTTCAAAGTAACCGATGGCGTTTATCAGATTCGCGGCTTTGATTTATCGGTGATGAGTATTGTTGAGACCAGCACCGGTTACGTTGTAATTGATCCGCTCATTTCCGCAGAAACCGCCAGGGCAGGCATGGAGTTGGTTTACCGGCACGTAGGCCAAAAAGCAGTCGTGGCTGTTATTTACACGCACAGCCACGTCGACCACTGGGGCGGTGTTAAGGGCGTTATCTCTGAAGCCGACGTCAAGGCCGGCAAAATCAAAGTGATTGCCCCGGAGCATTTTCTGGAATACGCCATCAGCGAAAACATCATCGCCGGCAACGTGATGAGCCGCCGCGGCAGCTATATGTACGGCAACGTGCTGCCCAAAGACGTGAAAGGGCAGGTGGGAGCCGGGTTGGGGCAAACAACGTCAAATGGGTTGATCACACTTATCCAGCCAACGGACTCCATTACCGAAACCGGCCAAAAGATGGCCGTTGACGGCCTGGAAATAGAGTTCCAACTAACCCCCGACACCGAAGCTCCGGCCGAGATGAACTTCCTCTTCCCCCAGTACCGGGCGCTCTGCATGGCCGAAAACTGCACCCACAATATGCACAACCTCTACACCCTGCGCGGGGCGCAAGTGCGCGACCCCAAAGCGTGGGCGCACTTTATTGATGAAGCCATCGATCGCTTCGCCGGCAGGTATGATCTAATTTTCGCCAGCCATCACTGGCCGACGTGGGGAGCAGACGCCTGTGTTGAGTTTCTGAAAAAGCAGCGCGACATGTACAAATATCTGCACGATGAAACCCTGCGGCTGGCCAATCAGGGTTACACGATGCTGGAAATCCCTGAGATCATCCAACTGCCGGCAGAGTTGTTCCGGGCTTGGTACAACCGAGGGTATTACGGCAGCATCAACCATAACGTAAAATCCATTTACCAGCGTTATCTGGGCTTTTTTGACGGCAATCCGGCCAACTTGCACCCCCTGCCGCCGCAAGAGGCTGCCAAGAATTACGTTGACTTTATGGGTGGGGCCGAATCCCTGCTGGCTAAAGCCCGTCAATCCTTTGCCGAGGGCAACTACCGCTGGGTAGCTCAGGTGGTCAACCATCTGGTGTTTGCCGACCCCGATAACCAAGAGGCCCGTGCTTTGCAGGCCGATGCCCTGGAACAGCTCGGCTATCAGGCCGAATCTGGCCCGTGGCGCAACTTTTACCTGAGCGGGGCCAAAGAACTGCGCGATGGCGTTATGGATTTACCGGTCCCCAAAGCAGGGGCCCCGGATGCTGTGACGGCTACCCCGCTGGATATGTTCTTTGATCTGCTGGCGGTGCGACTCATCGGTCCCAAAGCGGAGGACAAAGTCATCACCGTCAACGCCAACTTTACCGACATCAATGAGCAGTACGTGCTGGCGGTTGAAAACGGGGTGCTGAATTACGCCAAAGGCAGACAAGCTGACGAGGCCGATGCCACTCTGACGACGACCCGCGCCGCGTTGGACCAGATTGCGCTGGGCGAAGCCAGACTGGTCGATAAACTAGCGGCGGGTGAAGCCAAAGTTGAGGGCAGCCAGGAAAAACTGATCGAGTTTCTGTCGCTGATGGACAACTTCGAATTCTGGTTTAACATTGTCACGCCGTGAACGACAAAAAGTCGCCTCTTCGCTCACTTGGTAAGTAGTGATGTCTCCGCCCAGCTTCTTTAGCTCGGCCTCATCGGTGTGCCTGCTCCCGTTTAAATTATCTTGCTGACTTGACTGCTAATGTACGGGTATGCATCGAATGTCTGGCTGAAGGGAACACTAACGTCTATTCCGAG
>PLGY01000006.1 GCA_003139855.1 Candidatus Methanoflorens stordalenmirensis | reverse complement strand
TCTAATCGAACTGCCGTGACCCTGAGCCGCATTTCAATTCACTGAGGCGATCGCTCTGTTTTGGGTCCGTCGATGCAACCATCAGGGCGACTCGTAATGGGGTGTATCGCGTAATAGAGCCCGATAAGCTGCGGCGGCAAACGCACCGCGTCGTAATCGTTTGGTAGAGGCACCAGCGCGAACCACAAGAAGGCCTTAAGCTTGTCCACAACACGTTCTTTCATAGCGATCTGTTCGCAGATCCAACTGAGGCGGATCCACACGTGTTGTGTGGCGTGTATGCAGGAGTATAGGAGTGCGTCTTCTGGCGAAAGCGTGCATGCATCACGGTTGAACAGTTGTGTGGAGCGCGCGTGCCTAAAGATGTCCGCGACGTCCAGCTTGCAAGCGCCTTGCGGTCCTAATAAATCTCAGTGAACGTCGATTTGAGGCGCTTTCGCGCCCTCATCCACAAACGAGCGTTCTATAGCGTGTTGCCGGAGGTCGAGTGTATCTTTGACTTGACTCCCTGAGTGCTATGGCACATAGCCCACCGAGGCGAGCGCTTCCATCGCACGGGCAATGTCGTCTTCCGAAGCAGGATGTCAAAATCATCAAATCTAAGCGTGATATTCCTGTAAACATTCACTGCTAAAACAGGCCCTTTGAACGCTATGATGGGGATATCATGCGTCTCAAACACTGAGAGCAGCCGCAGCAACTCGCCGGATAGGTAAAGGTTGAGCTCAACATTTGCGCGAAAATCGCGATCTAGTTCCTGCGTGAAGGCTGTCCGTGCGATGTTTTGAATCCGCTGATTCAGATTCTGATGGAGGAGTTGCGTGACAGAATGCTGACGTGCAAGGACAAGCAGGCGGTTCCAGTCAACGCGTCCCTCGAGTAGCTCGACGACGCGGCGGGTGTTGGAGGTTCAAGGCGCGTACGCGCGCAACACATTAGCAGTTCTTCTTCAAGAGTAAATCTTCTGAACATCGCGGTCTGCCATCATTTGTTTTTGGCCTCAGCTGCAGGCGCTCGGCCTGCGTCGGGATTTGAGACCGAGAGGGGGTTCGTTATGACGTGCCGCACATGCGCACGCAGTTGTACCATAAGGAAGCCGTCAGAGTTGTCGATTGCAGCGAAACTTCCCTTAAACCTTTCAAGCAAGAAAAAGGTCTTGCTCACGCACCGTACCTGCGTCTCGTTTGTCGAGAAGATTACGAACCTCTTGCACACGGTGCAGTATTTGAATGAGGCTGTGCCACTCCAACGCGGTTCTAAAGCACATCAGACATTGTGTGGACAGAGGGGATCGCAGCCTCCGCCGAGATCTGCATAAACTTGCTCTTTTGACGTTACTGCCGCATTACGCACAGAGCTTATTCCCAGTACTCATTATATTACTTTTTTTTGAGTCCGGGTCTTTGCGCGGGAATCAATTGATGGGCATCACTCCTTAATTCAACCGGTTAAAGAACACCAACACAGAGAAAAGCTTTTGCTCTTAGATGGCGTGCCCGAACGTAGGCCGCGTCAGTTAGTATCGCCTTCAAGACTCGTCCAGAGGGAATAGATGAGTGGGATCATCGGATTGTATTTTTTGGATCATCGGCCTATTGACTCTCGAAGGCTCCAGCAGATGACTGACACTCTGGCCCATCGCGGTCCCGACGATGCCGGCACCTGGCGCGACGGGCCGGTCGGCCTTGGTCACCGCATGCTCTGGACCACTCCCGAATCGCTTCACGAACATCTCCCCCTCATCAGCGACGGTGGGCAACGAGTCCTCACCGCCGACGCCCGCATCGACAACCGCGACGAGCTCATCAGTGCACTCGGCATCCGCTCAGACACGATCCCCGACAGTCACCTGATCCTTGAGGCCTACGAGCGGTGGGGGGAGCATTGCGTCGACCATCTTCTCGGCGACTTCGCCTTCGCTCTCTGGGATGCTACCAAACAGCGCCTCTTCTGCGCGCGCGACCACATGGGTGTTAGGCCTTTCTACTACTACCGGTCCGACGCGCTCTTCGCCTTCGCCTCCGAGATCAAGGCACTCCTTTTCCTTCCTGACGTGCCGCAGAAGCTCAATGAGGCGTGGATTGCGCGCTATCTGATAGCAGATCTTAGTTCGCTTGATGCACTTTTCGATGACCGTCAGACCACTGCTTTTCAGGATGTCTTTCGCCTTCCGGCCGCTCACAGTATGAGCGTAAACCAACAGAACGCACATTTGAACCGCTACTGGTCTGTTGATCCCGCCTACGAAATTCGCCTCAATTCAGACGCAGAGTATGAACAGGCCTTCCGAGAGATCTTCACGGAAGCCGTTCGTTGCCGTCTGCGCAGCGCGTTTCCAATCGGTATTGAACTAAGCGGCGGGCTCGATTCGTCTGCTGTTACGTCTGTTGCGCGCGCCTTGCTTAGGCACGAGGCCGCTGATACGGGTGCATCGCTCCTGCCGATACAGACTTTCTCTGCCGTCTTTGAGAACGACTCGTACGACGAGCGCGTTTTTATCAACGCTCTCCTTGCCGAGGGCGATCTCGAGCCTCACTACGTCTATCCTGATCAAAAAAGTCCCTTGGGTGATATCGAATCCCTCCTGTGGCACGAGGACGAACCCTTTTACGATTTGTTCTCGTTTTACAAGAGCGCGCTCAACGCTGCTGCGCATGAATCAGGCAGCCGCATAGTCTTGGACGGCGAGTCGGGCGACGCGGTGATATCATACGGATATCGCGTTGTCGCTGATCTCGTTTTCCGAGGAAAATGGTGCGATGCGTTGCACTATCTGACGGAGAACTCTCGAAAATACAAGACGCCACTTCTGTCCCTGGTTAAGAGCGAAGTGATTGTCGCCGGAGCCGAGCGTCTCGCTCCTATCTCGGTACGGCGTGCGTGGCGAAAGCTGCGGGGTTCTCAACAGAACTCGTTCGCGGACAACGCTTTTGTGGATCCGAATCTCATCCGGCGCTCAGGCGTTACGGAGCTCCTTCAGGCACATCAAGAAAGCGCAGATCAACTGCGCACCTCGAGGGAGTATCACGCTGCGTGGCTCAGTGGGGGAAACTGTCAATATGACCTGGAAACGCTTGACAAAGCGGCTGCGGCTTGCTCGCTTGAACTTCGTCATCCTTTTTACGACCGAAGAGTTATTGAGTTTTGTGTCGCCCTGCCCCCCGGACAGAAACTGCGCGATGGATACACGCGCGCTATACTGCGCCGTGGATTAGCGTCACTCCTCCCCGCAAAAATTCGTAACCGTGTTGGCAAGGCAAATTTTCTGCCCGTTCTTTATCAGGGGCTGTTGCGCTTTGAGCGACGTCGGCTCGAAGACACATTTGTGAACAAGCCACAGATACTGGAGCCCTATGTTGACCTCGACCAGATCAAGCTCGCATATGCTAAATTCTTGCTTAACCCTGAGGACATGGTTTTTGCGATCTGGAAGGCGCTAATCTTGGCGCTGTGGCTGCAAAGTAGAGATGCACGCTGAGAATCCCCCACGTCTGAATCCACGCGAAAGCTGCTGCTCCCTCCCGGGATCTATATAGCTAGCGACACAAACTTGGGGAACATGTTTTGCGTCGACACCACTCACCCTTCGTGGGTCGCTTGACGAGAACCGGCGCCTCGTCTACGAAGCAAGAGTTTGACTTGCGGGGCATATCGCGCTTCTGACTTTCGAAGAGACCATATGAGGGCGCGGTGGTGGGCGTAGAAACTGCGAGCGGATCTAAGACGTGCGCTATTGGCCCCCCTCCAAGCGCGTCAAAAAAGTAGCCTCGCGAGCTGCACGCGCTGTGGAGATAACCCAAGCGGTGTCGGCGCTCAAAAATCGGGGGGAAACGCGGAAAGGGCTGCAGCGACAGACCCCCCCCCTCTTTGATGCTGCGACAACCAAGGCCTTAGTCAGAAAGAAGCGTTCAGCAGGGGCGGCTGAGGAAGCCTATTTATGTGGTTCGGCGTCGTCCGCATCCACTATGTGGATAAGATCGTTTTCTGCAAGCTGCGTGAGGAGCGCCAAGAGGTCGCGCTCGCAGCGGTCAGCGTCAACATCGTACTCTGCAAGAAGCGTATCGCGGACCTCGCTTACTGTTCGCGGTTCTTGGATGAGGTTCCAGATGCGCGCGCCGATCGGGTCCAGCCCGTAGTAGATGCCGTTCTTGAGGTGGAGTATAGCGACCTCTCCGCCCAGATCCGCGGAGGCTTGCTCCTTCGTCGCCACGACAGTTGTCTCGGGCGACATCCTTTTTTCTGCGTCCATCTTCTCCCCTTCCGTAAATATTTCTCAAATGAATGGGACGTCGCACGCCGTCTCACGCATAAGCGATCGCTTTTGTAGCGCTTAATTGATATAACGCTTTTTATGTGCGGCCTGTTCTATAAGATGTCGTTGGCTAACGCCGTTTCTGACGTTCCAGCCCCACCCCTCGGCGGACCCGCTTCCCCGTTACCCAACGGGCGAAACAGATGGTCCGGCCTTTTTAGGGGCTGCACCGGCGTCCTCCGTCTCTCCGAGCGCATTTTGGGCCTTGCATAACTCGAGGAAACGTCCATTCCCACCGGAGGTGAGCGACGCCCAGTCACCGGTCTCTATTATGCGCCCGTCTTCAAGCACGTAGATGACGTCGGCGTGGCGGATCGTCGACAGGCGGTGGGTGATGGCGACGATGGTGATGCCGCCGTGCAGGGCTTCAATAGCCCCTTGAATGCGCCGCTCGTTCTCTGAGTCCAGGCTGCTTGTCGCTTCGTCGAGGATCAAAACGCTCGGTTTCCTAACCAAGGCCCGTGCAAGGGCGAGCCGCTGCCGCTCCCCGCCCGACAAACGCACCCCCCGGTCGCCGAGTACCGTCTCCATCCCGTCGGGAAGCTGTTCGACAAAATCGTCAGCGGCGGCCAAGTGGAGCCCCGCGCGCAGCTCATCATCAGTTGCGTCAGGATACGCCCAGAGCAGGTTCGCGCGCACGGTGTCGTTGAAGAGAAACGTCTCTTGTGCAACGTAGCCTATGCACTCTCGCCACGCGTGCAGCCGTTCAGCATCGAGCGGCACATCATCAATCAACACTGCACCCTCTTGTGGTTCAATCAGCCCCATAATGAGGTCGGCGAGCGTGCTCTTGCCGGCGCCCGACGAGCCCACGATCGCGGTCATCTTTCCCGCGTCGACCTTAAGATTGGCGTGCTGAACCCCTGACTGACTGTCGGCGGCATAGGAAAACGACACGTCCCGCAACTCGACGCGTCGCTGCAGCGTGACCTGACGCGGCCGGGCAATTGTGCGCTCCGCTTCTGCGTCGCATCGGGTCTTGATATCTAGGACGTTTCCAAACGAGGGCAGCATGTTGATCACCGCTTGGTAGCTAAGCTGGAGGGAGTTAAACTGCGGTATGATTTGGAAGAACAGGTACAGCAGCACCAGTGCCGTGGCCCCGGGCAGATGTAACACATCGATCAGCGCGATCAATGCCCCCGCGAGAATGACGATCGAACCGACGTTGACTAGCAGCTGCGTACTGTTTATGTTGCGCACGTACCCAACGTAGTCGTTCATGACGCGCGCGTTCAGGCCTGAAAAGCGCGCCATATTGCGTTCCTGCGCACCATAGCTCTTGACTGTTTTCATCCCGTCGAGGTGCTCCGTCACCGCCCCATACAGGCCGCGCATATCTGCAGAAAGGGCCTTGCCCTTCTCTCGGGAAACTGAAATCTTGTTCTTCAGTCCAAAGATGAGGACAATACCACAGAGGACCACAGCTGCGGTCGTTACTGCGGAGAGGAGCAACGCGACGACTACGTACGCCACGAGGACCAGCACCCCCGCTAGCCCTTGGAACAGCTGCTGCGTTCCATAGCTGACTCGATCGACCTCGGCGGTCAGCGCGTGGGTAAAGGCAGAGGCACGATTGCGCGTGAAGAAGAGCCAGTTTGTGCTGACAATCGCTCTGTAGAGTTTTTGCCTTAATTTGGTTGCGAAGTCAAGCTGGATCGTGTAACTGAGATTGTTTTGCCAGCGTGTGAGAAGAAAATAGATCGTCATGATCACTACATATACGCCGAGCACTGTCACCAATGTGAGGGGCAACCCGATGAAGGCAAAGGCTGTGGAGGCATAGTGCGTGACGCTTGTAGACGCCTCTTGTCCGGTGTTGAAACCCACCAGCTGCAAAAGCGGCAGGAGCAGGAGGAGCCCGACGCCTTGCGTGAGGGAGAGGCACGCTGCGAGTGCAGTGGCCAATGCCACCTTTGCGCCCTCATCATTCCAGAGCGCGGACAGGTAACTCCAAAGGTCCCCGTCTTGTACATTCAGCGATAGCGGCGCGCGCAGTTTCTTGCTCAACGAAGCGTTTCACCACTCATGACATATCTTCCATTTACCGTATAACGTGACTTCGGTAATAAAGGTTGATCGGCGGCAAGGAACTGCACTATTTTCTTCTGGAATATTAGATCGTTAATGCCCACCCATGATGCCAGTGGTGGGTAGCAAGGAAGGATTCCAAATGGTCAAGCGGCCGTATCTCGCGATTCTTGGATAGCATGAGGCTGCGGATCCATTTTTATAGATGCAGATAAAGGGATAGTACAATGCATTGGTACACTGCCCACGGCCTCTGTTTCGCATCGGAGCTTGCTTTTCCCAATCTCCCGTCGTGCTCGAGGAGGGAGGCGGACGTGACAATTTGCTTCGGGCAGGTAGACGCACTAAGAGACTGTGCCCCGCCGATCGCCGAGGGAAACAACTTCTGCATAACGCGCGAAGGCGCCTTCATCTTTCAAGAGGGCGTATGCTCGTTGCTTATGCGCGGCGGACGTGAGATCATCATCGAGTCGCAGAGCGGGGTAGATCACACGACGCTAAGCGCGTTGATTCTCGACTTCATTGGAACGCTCCTCCATCAGCGCGGGCTATTTGTGTTGCACGCAAGCGCCCTCCTGGTTGGCGGGGGTGCAGTCGCGTTTATGGGGAAGTCCGGACTCGGCAAGTCAACGCTGGCGCTGACGCTCTACCTCAGAGGCTGCCCGGTGATTAGCGATGACATCATCTCGGTTGATCTTGCGGGTGACTTCCCTAGGGTGATCCCAGCTTATCCGGAATTGAACGTGTGGCCAGAGACGCTAACTGCGCTGTCGAACGATCCGAGCAGTTTCGAACGTGTGCGACCGGCATCTGAAAAGCGGATCGTTCCGACCTCGGAACTGTTTGTGCAGCACCCGCTCCCTCTTCGGCGGATCTACTTGCTGACTGAAGGAGAAATCACGCGCATCGAGTCGCTCGCTCCTCGCGAAGCGACGTTTGCCTTGGTGGAGCATTCATATCGACCAGAACTGTCTGAGGGATCATCCCCTGCGATACATCTTTTTCAATGCGCACAGCTTGCCAGAATCATCCCCGTTCGATGTGTGAAGATCCATCGAACTCCGGACAGTATCGACACGCTGGCTCAACTGGTTGAAGCCGACGCCCGGGGAACGTTTTCCCAGGCATCGCCCGGTTGAAAGCGTAGCTTGTGTAGAGACCGTTCAACCAAGTGCTGTTTTTCAAGAGCTGTCGCACGCTTCACGCAACGCGATTTTTTTTAACACATCGTAATTATTGCGACGTTGTGAATCTGCATGACAGGCTATTAGCTCGTGTCGAATTGTGTCCAAGACAGAATAGACAACCACGGGCTCGCATAATCCGTTATACCTTGGCTAGCGTGCTGCGGTAGATCGATTGCCTAGCAGTATCGCGACTTACTTCGACCTTTCGTTACGCCGTCGATGTCAGGCTATCAGACAGGTGAAATCTCTGCCCGGTTTCCTGGCGTAACGATACTTTCGTGAAAAAAAAAATAGTCGAGCGCCTCGATGGTTACTGCCCACAATGAATCGATATTCGCTTGCCTATGGGGCCTTTGACACCACCGTGACGCTAGTCTACTGCAATTCAAAACAGCCGACTTCAAAAACAATGCCAATAGGCTATAATTGTGTCCATGACTACCCGGTTACGCGCTTGCTGATCAGCTGTGTGTTGCGAGGGTCGGTCACTTCGCGGGTTCATTGGATCATTAGGGTGCCGTCTTAGATGCGTTGTTCTGCTGGTCGTAGCTTGATCCCGTCTTTACTACTGTCATAGTTGATGTGATGCCCCCTGCTACATCGAGTTTTGGACTTTCATAAGCTTTCTTGTTCATGCTCACCTCTTTTGCTGCTTTTGGAAATACGCGCAGTTTGTTACTATGCCGACTATGGTGCGTACTATATTTAACTAGTTTGCTGCTTGCTGTCTGTAACTCCTTTTTTGTCATCACATGAGAGTTAAGGCGCCCCTCATCCTGCCAAGCTAGCCTTGGGTTTTTGGCTCACTTCGAAGTTGATCGCCCAAGAAATCATTCTGCTTGGCATTCCTGCATTGGTAATCGCTCGCGTATCCAACGTTAAATCTTTATGCGATTAGAAATGAAAAGCCGAAGCATGGGTTGACGCAGAGTTGTTTGGCTTGACAGAAATCTTGGCGCGCGAGATTTCGGTAAGAACCGCAGGGCGTTGAGCTGTGGTACGTGCACCAAAAAGCGCCAACTCGTTCGAGCGTATCCGCCTTGAACGAAGATCCTATTAACAGCTTTTTGTTTGTTCCTCCTGGAGCCCCATGAGCGCTATCACCGGCATATATCGTCTTAATGGCCAGGTAATCGACGATTGCGTCCTCCAACGCATGACCGACATCCTCGCCCATCGCGGTCCGGACGCTTCGCACACGTGGCATCACGCTTCCGTAGGTTTAGGCCATCGCATGCTCTGGACAACCCCTGAATCCCTTCACGAGCGTCTCCCGTTGATCAGCGACGGCGGCCGATATGCCCTCACCGCGGATGCCCGCATCGACAATCGTGACGAGCTCATCGCCGCGCTTGACCCTCCTTCCAATGAGCCGACCGATACCGAGCTCATCCTGCACGCGTACCAGCGATGGCGTGAGCACTGTCCTGAATACCTCATCGGCGACTTCGCCTTCGCTTTGTGGGACGAAGCACGGCGCTCTATGTTTTGTGCACGGGACCACATAGGCGTAAAGCCCTTGTATTATTATCAGGCAGAGGGGCTTTTCGCGTTCGCCTCCGAGATCAAAGCGCTCCTTAGTCTTCCCATGGTCCCTCAAGAGCTCAACGAAGTCTCGGTTGCGAGTTTCCTCGCTCAAAACTACAACGACCGCGCCCTCACATCATACCAGGGCATCCTTCGTCTCCCTGCCGCTCACACTTTGACGATACGCCCCGAGGGTACCAGCCTGCGCCAGTACTGGGCCCCAGACGTCACCCGCGAGATCCACTTCGACACCGACGAGGAATACGAGCAGGCCTTCTGCGACATCTTCACCGAGGCAGTGCGCTGCCGGCTACGCAGCGCCTTTCCGGTCGGATCTCAGCTCAGTGGCGGCCTCGACTCCTCCGCTATTGTTGGTGTGGCACGCCACTTGCTGCGGCGCGAAAACGCAGATTCCGCGGGGACATCCCTTGCCGCGATGCATACGTTTTCTGTTGTGTACGATGAGACGCCCGAAGAAGATGAAAGACCTTACATCGACGCCGTCCTCGCCGTGGGTCACGTTATCCCGCACTTCGTTCACATCGATCAGCTAAGCCCGTTGGCAGACGTAGGGCGGATGCTCTGGCATCACGATGAACCCTACGCGTCCGCGAACTGGTTTCCGTATTGGGCACTCTTTCAGTCGGCGCGCAAAGCAGGTATTCGTGTTCTCTTGGATGGCGTGTACGGAGATCAAACAGTTGGCTATGGAGAAGAGTATCTCGTTGATCTTGTCCGTCAACGAAAATGGCACACTATGCTAAGAGAGGCCAAAAGTTACGCGACAAACTTCGATTTTCCCCTCCGAAAGATTCTGTGGCGTCTTGTGGTTGTTCCGAGCGTTTTAGATTTTGTTCCCCCCTCAATTCGGATCGCTTCGCGCAAGATTCGTAATCAGCTGAACCGTCAATACGTCGAACACAACTTCATCAGAGACGAGTTCTCACGAAGAATTCACCTTCTCGATCAAATCCAAGTGGAGCAAGAAGCACTTCTGCACGTCAAGAACTTCCGTAAATTACACTACGGTGACATCGCAGAGTTGGCAGAAAACTTGCGTGCACTCGAAGCGAGTGACAAAACGGCCGCAGGATGCTCGATCGAGATACGGTATCCGTTCCTAGATCGTCGTCTTATAGAATTCTGCGTGGCGCTCCCTCCTGCGCAGCGGCTTCGTCACGGGTGGACGCGTTCGATTGCGCGGCGATCGCTATCACGGTATCTTCCTGTGGAGATCCAAAAGCGAAACGACAAAGCTGTCATTGCCGCGAGCATTAACCGTGCTCTGCTGCTCTATGATGGGGAGCGCATTAAAAATGCCCTCTTTGCCGACGCAGAAATGATCGAACCTTACGTCAACGTCCCCTCGGTGCAGGATGCATATCATCGGTTCAGCGAGGGGGGAAAAGGAAGTTTACTGCGTGCGTGGCGCCCGATCATTCTGGCACTTTGGCTCCAAAGGAGTGGTTTAGGCGATCACGGCAAGAAGGCCGGCGCAGCGAAAACGGGGTGTAAGGATTTCACGCGCTAGGAAAAAACGCTTTTACCTAGGAAAGGCTAACCTACGCGAGGCACAGCGTACTCTCACGCGTAGCGAGAATTATCGGATAAGTAGCGTATGTCGCGCGTGAAGCATGTCCCGGACGCACAAGCGTCGTTGCATCAAATGAGCAAGCTTCGCCCGATTTTGGAGCACGAAGCGGCGATACCCAACTTCAAAAGAGTAGTCCCTGTTCGTTCGATGCCGTCGGTGCGCATCTGGCGGCTAATTTAAGCGCCACGCACTGTGCCTGAGGCGGCCTGTGTTGATTGCGGAGTATTGTATGAATGCCGGACTGCTGCGAACCAGACTTCGCCCTCATCCAGAGGCTCGTGAAGCGCCCAGTATCGGAGATTATCAAAAATGTCAAAAGCCCGTCAATTTCTGTCTCTTACGCGTGCCGAGCGACGACGACTCGTTCGAGCTTTTCTCACCGTTGCAGGCGTGAGGATAGGACTGTCACTTATGCCATGGCTGCGTTTGCAGGCATTGTTAGCGCGGTTCAGAGCCGAGCCAAGTGCAACCAGTGCAGCAGTGCCGACGGTCGAAGAGCTCGCGCAGGACGTGCGTCTCGTCAGCGGCTATGTGCCCAATGCCACGTGCTTGACCCAAGCGCTCGCAGGACAGGTCTTGCTCACGCACTATGGATATCGCGCCGTCGTCCGCGTCGGGGTGACCAAGGTAGACGGAAAAGGAACTTTTCAAGCGCACGCGTGGCTGGAGAGCGGTGGCAAGGTGGTTATCGGGGAATCAGAGGTCGCATACGTACCGCTCACGACGGGGGGTAATGACGTCGCCATCTAACGTCATCAGTTAACGTGAGGCGATCTTTCAATCCAGTGTCGTACCGAATATTATATATAAAAAATTATAAGTTTATTTAAATAAATTAGCAGCGTAACCAACGGTTCTCTTCAATTTCGATAGCTCGATTTACGATTGTTCTCTGTGACTCCAGCTACCGCCTAATGCGTGACGATCGTTCGACGCAGAAGCAGTAGCCGCTCGGCTCTTTTACGGTGACCCGCTCGCAAGCAGAGAACGGAATTGGAGCGACGCGCAGAGGCGGGCAACTACCAGAGTCTTGGTGATGCGTCTCGTATGCGTTCAGTTCGAAAGCACAGCGACGACGTGAGTGCTCCAGCGCTGATGAACTCTAAGATCGGGCCCGGAAAACCTCCGCGGGTGCGACACGTAATGATTGATAGGGTTCAACGCTTAGGGGTGTTGGCACGCGTTGATCGATTCCTGCGTACCTCAAGCGTGTGAAGTGGCTAGACGATTCAATGGCTATTCACGTCGATGACATCACGATGGGTGGGGTAGCTCCGGTGTATGCTATCTGTGTCGGTTGCGTCCCGGTGGGCACCGAAAAGAGCACAAACATATCGCTCGTGAAGGTCGCGTTTAGCGTACGGTTTGCGAGTGCTTGCACGCTACAGCCCGTGTTGCAGACGGCGTAGTTGGCGTAGTAGGCTGTGCCGTCGTGTGCGATCAACACGAAATCTCCGTAGTCAAAGGGAATTTCTGTGTGGTGCACGTTCGTGACGGTGACGTTGGCGACGAGGTAGCGACTCGCAGGAGGGGGGGTCAACGAGAATTGATACACGCCGGCCGGCTCGTTTGATTCATTGTTAAACTCGATCCACGCGCGGCTCGTCGCAGGGTCTGAAGCGTCGCTGATGCTGTTCAACCGCAGTGCGATCGTCCCGTCGTTCGCAGTCTCGCCCGACGACGCGCGTACCGCCGAAGCCGGCACAGTATACGTAACGCTGGCGGGCTGAACCGAAAGAAACACGCTCGCTGCGAGCACGACAACTATGAGAAGAACGATGAGTGCCGGAGCCGCGCCTTGTTTCGCGTTCACAACCGACCCTCTACATATACACGACGCTCACGTGCGCGTCGCCGTCAAACACCTGGTTCGAGCCAACGTTTTCAGCGTGGATCATCGTCGCCCCGGCCGGGAGCTGGACGCTGACATTGAGGACGTAGCTGGTGATGCCTTCTTGTTTTTGAATGTACAGGTCGTAGTGGTGCGCTATCCCGCTTGCGGTTACCACGCTTGGCAGTATATACGTGTACGTCACGCTTCCGGTCGTGTAGGCAGACACATTAAGGCTCGACGAAAGAGCGGTAAAGCCGTCCCCGTTCGTCACCTCAGGGCCCTTGAACGCGTGCGTGGTGTTCTGCACAGCGATGAGCTGAGCGCCAGGTGGAACGAGTGCGGTGGAGAACACGCCATAGCTCCACCAACACCCGTTTGTGTACGTGAGCGTCAGCGTGGAGATGGCCGAACCGTCCGAAAAGAGTTGAACGTGGTAGTCGATCGTCCGGTTCACGCTGAAATCTGCTTTTCCCGCGCCTAGGTTGGTGTCGACCACGGAGATGGAGTCTGCTCCGGGTGGCGCGCTCTCGCTGGCGGCGCTTCGGAACCAGAATCCCTGATTGGGATAGATAAGCACGTGTCCTTCATTTTCTAACGTTTGCAACGCGGTGTACAGCGCCAGTTTCTGTGGAACGCTCGAGTCGCGGATGCGCTCGGCGAGGTCGAACGTCAGCGTCGACATTAGTCCGGGTGTCGAGTTCCAAAAAGGCCCTGCATCGAAGTGGAGGCGATCAACCACGTTCCTGCTCGTTATGACCTCGCCTGATACCGTTACGGGGCCCGTTATGTTCATGACTGCTTCAACTGCCGTGAAGTCAACGGCTATGATGCCGTCGACCGTGTGTCCCGTAACGTTGTAGAAATCTGACTCCATCTTGGGCGCGAACGACGCGAAATTGTACTGCACATTTGAATCGGACAGCTTAGCATCGTTCACACCGAAGAAGTTGGTGAAGCTCGCAGGTCCATCGAGTTGGACGAGCGCATGCAGCTGCGGTGAACCACCGTAATAGTACTGCAGACTCGCGATATTTCCGTCATGCATGGTTACCAGGCCCATAACCGTCGTTAACCCGCCCGTACCGCGGATTTCGGAGTTGTCCTGCAAGATGAGCAGGTACGTCTTGTCACCGAAGAAGCCGGCAACGCTCAGGCCATCCGCTATCGGGAAGAGGAGTGCTACTACCACGAGAACAATGGCAGCGAGCGCGACGCATCGGACGACACGGGACCTATCAGGATCGGCCATGGTGATTCACGCTATGCTTGCTCCCTTATTATAACGTTAACTTGACAACCCCGTCGCGCCGGACGCACGTCGTGCGTTTAAACAGCGCTCTGCAGTGCGCGCTGACGTATCTGATCCACAAGTGACCCTACCCGACCCTGGCACGTTTCCTTCGCGTTGGGTGGCGGTAACGGCTTTGACCTGGCGACGCGTTCTCAACGGCGGAGCACGCACAGGGCCCGCGTAGGTATCAAGCGCCAAACGGCACGAGGCTAAAATCGCGGGGCAGGCGTCGGCGGCCCCAGGTCCGTACGCAACCAACAAAGCGCTCGTCGCTCGAGCAGGCGTCGCCTAGCGCGAGTAGGAGCCACTGGCGTGGTTAGGTGGTACGCCCGGCGTCGACGCGCACAACGATGAGGTGGCAACCTGAGGCGGTTACACTTCTATATCTGCAAAAGTGCAACACGACGCGGGTATTAGATTCAGTGAGATGGCGTGTTGGCTGCGAGTGCTTTTCATCCGATGAAATCCGGCGTCTTCGTCCGGCGTTGTCATTTTATAACAATATGTGCATTTCTTGACAATATGAATAAAAGCGGACAAAATATATATACCATCTCTCAGAATTATAAGCAGCCAAAGAAGTTCAGTACACTTCCACGAAACTCGCGTGAATGCACGCCGACGACAGATATGCTAGTAAGCGAATGATTGAATGGGCTTGATCCTAAAAGGAACATATTCGAGCCCATCATATAGGAGAAAAGAACATGAGAAAAAAAGTCGTTCCGGTACTGGCGCTATTCGCAGTACTTTCACTGTTTGCGGCGATGAACGTGTCAGCGCAGTGTTCCGCTACAAACGCCGCTACAACCGCTGCTACAAGCACGAGCTGCGCAGCAACGACATGCGCTCAGTGCACGAGCTGCAAGACCTCAACGTGCTGCAGCTGTCCGTGCGCCGTCACGGGTCCGACTGCGAGTTCGACCACACCCTGTCCGGCAGTCGCCTGCTGCGTCGTGACCTCTGCTTGTCCGGTGCAATACAGTTCTGCTCATCCGGTTCAACACACCTGGGACCCATACCTCAACCAATATATCTGAGCAGTCTTTCCGAGGGCCGCAGCAGAGCCAACTGAGGTATTGGGGGGTTGGTCGCAAGTCGACTGGTCACACATTCGTGTGCTTAGTGAATTCTGAAGACAGCACTAGTGCGGGGCTGGACAGATCAGTGGCTCCAGTGCTACATCATTTACAGTACAGACCCGATTCGGTGTCGATGAATTTCTGATTTTTGCTCCTGAGAGCTGAGGATTGGGCTGAGCACTGTCTGTTTGCCGTGCTCCGCAGGCAAATGTCTCTATGGATCTTTTTTCCGTGTACGGTGCTTTTTTTGAGCAGTGTATCTAGGTTTGAGATCATTATCTTGGAAAGTTTAGCGTAGACCTCCCTCAAAAACCTGGCTTGGTCATAATTATGGAGTTGTTTTAAGCAGGCGGTCGCGGGTGGGGGTGCTACGCATAGTGAATAGTTTGTGTAGTGTCAGTTATCGCCATAGACTAGTTGGGCCGAGCAGCGTTTCTTGGGGGCTAACGACCACCTGATACCTCCGATCGTTGAGACGAACCACACGTCTGTCGCGCACAGCACGAGTGATATCAAAGTGACCCAGACCTTTGTTCATATCAATTAAAACTATTGATAACTTTAGACAACTTTTAAATACTTTAATAATAATTAAGAATTAGCGCACTAGCGCGGAGAAAAGTCTTCGCAGCTGTGGCGAATTCAAACGTGATGATCATGCGGAACTTGACGCTGCTGAACTGAGCAACCGACGAGCACATCGGCGTGATCAAAGGGGGAATCGTCAATGCCAAGGACGATATCACACGATAAGCAAACAGACGAGGCGATGGAGACAGTAGCGGTAATCATTCCGACGCTGAATGAGGGGCGCTCAATCGGCAAGGTCATTGACGGCGTGCCCGTCGGTGACCTGTTAAAGAACGGGTTCAAAACTGCCGTGTACGTGATCGACGGGCAATCCACTGACAACACGAGGGAGATCGCCGCCGAAAAGGGTGCTACGATTATACTCGAAGAGCGGCGGGGAAAGGGTTCGGCCATCCAAACGGCGTTCAAGTCCATTGATGCAGACTACGCGATTATGATCGACGGGGACGATACGTACCCGATCGAAATGGTGACCGATATGGCCCGCCTGCTGAAGAAATACGACGTCGTCATCGGATCGCGGCTGAAAGGATGCATTGAGCCCGGAGCCATGAGTAAGCTTAATGTCCTTGGGAATACGCTGCTCACGCTCCTTGCGCGAGCTCTTTTTGGCATCAATGTTACTGACGTGTGTACAGGACTGTGGGGATACCGAGGCAATGCGATCAGACGCCTTGAGCTCGAAGCACAAGGATTTGACATTGAAGCTGATATGTTTTCCGAGTGTGCGCGTAAGGGGCTTAGGATAGCAGAGATCCCGATCCGTTATCGCGCTCGAGCGGATCAACCCAAGCTCTCTTCGTTGCGGGATGGTTTACGAATAGGCGCTTTCTTATGTCGAAAGCGGCTTATGGCCAGGATAGCTAACCCCGCGGCAAACGCTCACCCGGAACGAGCTGGCGTGCCGGACGGCCGACAAGAGGCGCTCGTGCAGCGGCACGACGTACTTAATCGTCAGCAGACGCGGACCCACAATCCGAGTTTTCAGAGGAACAGTAGTCCGATCCAGAAGCATCGGATTGAAGTTGGTTCGTCTGATTCAGATAACGAAGAAGGGCAGGTCACCATGAAAACACAGGGGATCTTGCCGACGGGCGGCGCAGGGTTTCTGGGCATGAGTCTAGTTGAAGAGCTTCAAAAACGCGGCCAAACTGGGTGCGAGTATCTTGCAGGTGTGCGGTCGAAGCCGTGAAAGCGTTTCAGATCGCTCAAACCTTACGACAGGGAGGGTTGCAACAGGTCGTGGGCGTTCCTCTGAGCATTGGTGGCGGCCGCTATCAGCTATTATGAAAATATCGTAACGTCTTTGTCACCTTTTAGTCAATTTTTTTTCAATCCTTTATCGGGATATCTGCTGATGATTTTCGGCCAACGCATCACTTAGCAATTTTCGCTGGCACTTATCTGCTCTAGCCTCGTCCTCATCTCTGAACGCAATCTTAGGCAACGTGTGCTGGGCCTCTCGATAGAAGTGCGCGACATCGCAAACAGCTTTTCAGTGGGAACATCAGACAACTCCCGCATTTCAAGTTCCCGCTGCTTCCGACTCAGTAGATCCGCAAAAAAATTGGATCCGACTATAGTAGTGCCCTGTGGACGCGTGGATAACGACGCGCACGCATACCGTTATCGCTCCAGGTACGAAACCCCCGTCTGTGCTACGTGAGAGGAAACATCGCGATGATCGTCTCAGCGTCGTTCGCGTTCAAGCGCTGCAGTCGGCGGCAGCGCGTCTATCTGTCCGCTCACGTCAGCAGGTCTCCAAGGTCCTTTACAATGAGCGACGGGAACTCGTCTTCGCTCAGTTCGTCTATTCGTTCGCGCGTGGCCTCCCCGCTTAGTACGCAGATAAAATCGCATCCCACGTTGCGCGCCATCTGCCCATCGGTGTACAGTCGGTCGCCGACGACCGCCATCTCGCTTGGGCGGTACTGAGCGGTCACGCGCTCCAATAAAAGCGGGTTAGGCTTACCAAAAACCGTGTCCGGCGTGCGGCCCGTTGCCTGTTCGAGCACCGATAAGATACAGCCGCTGTCGGGGACGAAACCGTGCTCGGTGGGACATACGAGATCGCTGTGCGTCGCGAGAAACGTCAAACGGGGGTTCTGCTGCAGCAACAGCGCGGCATCTCTCAGCTTGTCGTACGTAAGCTCCGTATCGTAGGCCACGACGAGCGCCTCGCAAGCCTCCGGATCGGCGGTTAGTTCGAGCCCCGGAAGCGCCAGCCGCAGATACGCGGTGATCTTCGCGTTCGCGAGCAGGTACACGTGCGTCAGGGCGCGCTCGCGTAGATACGCGACAAGGGGCGCAAGCGGCGTGACGACGTGCTCCGCGTCAGCAGGTATCCCTAGCTCGTTTAGCCGCGCACGATAATCCTTTGGAAGCTTCGAGGTGTTATTCGTGACAAAATAGAACGCACGATCGTCCGTACTGCCGTTGATAAACTCAACAGTGCCGCGGATCGGTCGGTTCCCCACGTACACGGTCCCGTCCAAGTCGAGGACGAAACACAGCTTCCGGGCCAATGAAAAACGACTGAATCGCTTGTCGGCCGTGTGCACGTCTCCCATCGTACGCAAGGCGGCCCACTTCGTTCCCGTGATGTCGACGAGCGTTAGCCGCGCGCGGCGAATCAGAT
This sequence comes from Candidatus Methanoflorens stordalenmirensis, assembly GCA_003139855.1. Taxonomy (GTDB): domain Archaea; phylum Halobacteriota; class Bog-38; order Methanoflorentales; family Methanoflorentaceae; genus Methanoflorens; species Methanoflorens stordalenmirensis. Next base: position 6,657 of record PLGY01000006.1, on the reverse strand, counting down.
CGCCAAGCGCTGTTACCATCGGCGCATCTCTTTTTCCGGCACTGAGCTCTGCCACGATGTGGGTCAGCACGGCGCAAGCATGAGCGTCGAGCTTGCACAAGCCAGCTGCGACGCCGGTGGCCGCGTGTTTCGGAATACGGGTGCCGATGACCACGACGTTTCCGTCCTCGACGATGACCTTTGTCGACGCAGCATTGTAACGGTTGCTATCCACGACGATGGCGCTCCCAGAGACGCGTGACACGCGCTCGATTGCCTCGTCTTCATGCACACAGGCTCCGCTGCTTATGAACAGCCCTTCGACGGCGGCGTGAAGCTCTGTGCCTCGCAAGGCGAGGTCCAGCGAATATACGGCGCCCGTGGAATTATAGTCGGGATTCCTCACGAGGTGTATGTCGGGGTGCTCGCGCTTTAAGTAGCGTTTGATCTGGCCGTGCTCATAGCCAGAGACGACCGATATTGAAGCCGTTTCGACGCCCGCACGATTGTACCCTCGTATCTGGTGCTCGAGCAGGGGAATCCCGTTAATCTTAATCAACGCACCCGGTTTTTGGAGGTTCAGGGGGCGGAGCTGCGGGTTATCGTTCGCCGCGAGTATGATTGCCTTCATGCGCTCACTCCTACACGTCTCGTGACTGGTGTGCGACTAACAAGAACGCGCTTCAGGCTTATAACCATAAACGACTCTGCTCGCTCGCACGATCAACACGAGAACGTTCGTAGTGCGCTGTGCTGCTGGCGCCTCCGCCGGGGTTTTAGCTGCGACGCGAATCCCACGTGAGACCGTTGTGGCGTCATTTCCACGCGCACGTAGTGCACAAACGATCTGGGTAGTTAGGCGAGCACTAAGGAGCCGATTGCACGAGACGGTGAACTCATCATTTCCTGATAAACTAGTGAACGCAAAAGCCACCCCAGCTCAAACTAAACTACTGTTGTGATATCAAGCCAACTTCAAACCCCGAACGAATGAATCAGATCCATCTCCCCATTATCCCAGAAATTATCGGCTCCAAGCCGAAGATCATCAAAGACAGTGTAATCAGTGCTGCAACGTTTTCCGGGTAGTAGATGACATCCGGGAATATTAACGCGACGAGGCCTATGAAAATGGCGAGGAGGCCCACGATTTTTGGGAATATTGACACGATGATGGCCACGAAAATGCCGAAGATGCCCACGATTTTGCCGCCCACGGTGCCGCGTGCTGCGCTCGCGATTCCTGCAAAGAGCAATCCTAAGGCCAACAGGTAGATTAGGCTCAAATAAAATCCGTAGAAAGACAGAGCGATTACCAAGACGGCGATTAGGGTCGCTAGCACTGACAGGATCAAGTTGAGGCGCCGCCGCCCCGAAATGTCTTTTGCAAATATTCGTATAATATATGTGGTTTCAAGGATAATTAGCGCTGTAGCTAGGAAAGCAATGAATGTTTGCCAACCCCAATCCACCCCGGGGTAGAAGGCGGCGACGCCCAGGATAACGATGATAAGTCCTGCGCTGATCTCAAGTATTCGTAGCCAGATGGGACTCTTTTTTTCCTTGGTAGCCGACGGTGGGGGCAGCGGCGATGCTGACGCGCTGAAAAATGTCTTGCCGCATTTTGTGCAAAATGAGGTACTAGTAGGATTAGCCGCTCCACAGTATTTACAATATTTTTCCTCCTCCATTTCATATCCACCGCCTTGACAGAAAGACAAATCAAAAAAGTGCAACATCGGTGTAGTAGCTTAAGTCTTCTCTTTTAGCTGTATTTAAGATGGGTGCGTTTTGTGGAAAAAGCTTGGCCTCATCACTTAGCAATGTTTCTCTCAAAATGTGCTTGAGATTCAGCTCTTCGAAGGAGTTGCAGGGCAGATTGGGTAGCGTGAAGAAGGAGCCTGATACAGGCTCCGATGCACGAACATACGTGGCAGCTATCGAGATCCGCTGCCCCAGCACTTGACCGACGGCTGCACGAAGAGTCAGAGAAATCTTCGACTCGTTAGCACGCTGAAGCACTTCCCCCCCGCTAACCAACAACAACATCGTTGCGCTCGGCAGTCAAAACAAAGCTTTCATCGAAGTCGAGCAAACTGGTACCGATTTAGAGAAGCATCAAGAACAGCTGCTGAATTACTCGTTTCAGGAAGGCGTAAAGCTTGCAAGCCTAACGAATGGGGTCGCGTGGCGGTTCTATCTCCCGCTGCACGAGGGCAGCGGGGAATAAAGGAAGTTTTTCACTATTGACGTGTACGACCAACCTGCGGAAGAGATCGCGCAAAGGGGCGAGGAATTCTTGCCCAAGAAGAACATGGTTTCTGGCGCAGCCCACGATCTCTACCGTCACACGCAAACCGAAGCATTTATCGCAGCTTTTGACTTTTTTGCGCGTGTGTCGCCCATTGATCGCGAGGTGCGGCGGAGTCAGGACGACCGCGCTGTCAGCGCCACAGCGACTTGAGAGAGCGTGAAAAAGAACTTAGCGTCACTTCGCGAAATCGTGACGAAGTACGTTGAGGTGCTTCTGTTCTTTTGCCCGCAGTTTCTTAGTAATCATCGGCTGACACAGCTGCTATACGCGGCTTAACGGATATCTTCGTTTTTCAAAATGGAGGTATCACTCATTTGGGTCCCAGCGCTCAGCCTTTGCGAGGAGCACCCTCAAGCAGTCCTCTTGAGTCTGGACCCTTCCCCGCTCCGCGCTTAGACGTGCGCGGAACGCCTCGAAATCTGCGTGAGTGTGCTTGCTCACAGAAATAGAAGCCATGACCTCGCGCTTCGTGGCTATCTCCTTGTCGTACCAGTTTGTGTTTTTTTGATTCGGTTCAAACGAGAACTATAAATCATAAATATTATATGCCTTTAGGCCGCTGTCTTATGCAACCGAAGCCGCGCAGCCGGCTGGGGGAAGTGGGGTTTAAGAACTGAGGCAGAATGAGCTTTAATAAGATTTGTGATTTGGTGTTTTTAGTGCTTCTTGCCGTAGACGAGTTTTTTGAGGGGTTACGTGGGCTCCCGCCGAGCATCGACGAATTATAAGAAGGGGCACCCACGCAAGAGATACGAGAGAGATAAACGAGAACCGCATTGACACCGACTGCTTCAAGCTGTTTATCAACGTGTGGAATTTGAGCGCGCTTTGGCAATGGCGCGGCTACATCAGACCGCGAACGGGCAGCACCGCGAAGACGTGAAAGCGTGAAAAGCCATTAATATCACTTGAGGTGGCTGCCCTTCTCGTATGCACCGTCTTTGGCACCTCCCGTGAGTGCATGAAGATTGGTGCAGTGCAGTTCTGCCTACCCCCACTACATGCAAGGCGACCCCGCCGTCAATCCGACCCTCACCGTCTTCGCCACTCTCAAGTCCAACAGCACTTCCCCCCGGCAGACAGATCATCCTCCTCAATTATACCCCCGACATCTGGAACAACCTCGGCACCGCCACCACCCTCGCCAACGGTACCAACAGCCCCACGAGTACGTCGGGAGCGCAACCCGCGCCCCTCGACGGCGACTGAGTAATCCACGGTGACGGCAAAAACGAGTTGGTAAAGGTTGCGAAAGGGGGTTCTTTCCCTTTTTCTTTTCTGTCTTTCACTTTTAAACATTTCTAGCAGTTGGGTTAGCACCGTCCGCAATGCAGGCGACAAGAAACGTGCAATCTAAAGCGTCTTGCTGCACGCATCCCCACGGTGCCGCTCGAACGGCTGATAGAGAGTGCGGAACGAGCGCGACGGGACGTCCGACTAAAGTATGTAGTGTTATACGGGGCGGTCAGCAGCTCAGCTTCGGTAGAGCCGAACAGCTTTAAGGATTGTGCTGGCGGACGTTTGCGCTTGAGTTCTAACAACAGCTTGCCAGACCTTCGCTGCATTTGTCACATCGACCAGCAACGCCGCGTCGTCGCGCGTCCGTGAAGAAGCGAACCGTGTGGAGTACATGGCAGTGCGGCTAAAGCGGCACAAAGAGCAGCGTGAGCAGCAATCTATCCCAAAAGCTAATGGTTACTAAGGGCTTTCTGATGCCCCCGAAGGTGGGAGAAGAACGATGACGCAAATCTTTAGCGAAACTAGATAAGAAATTAACTCTTGACTCATATTACATTTTTTAACATAAACTAAAATTATTGATAACTTTAGACAACACTTAAATACTTTGATAATAATTAATAAGTAACGCACCAGCGCGAAGGAAAGTCGTGCTGCTGTGGATCTAACTCAAAACGTGAAACATCATGCGGATACTGATACTGAATTTGCGGGATCACACGCATCCGCGCGCCGGAGGCGCCGAAGTCTTCACGCACGAAGTCGCGAAGCGGTGGGTCGCTCACGGGCACGCCGTCACCCTGATCGCGTCGAATTTTGCGGGTGGTGCGCCAGAGGAAGTGATTGACGGAATCAGAATAATCCGTCTGGGCAACTACTTGACCGTTCGGTCGCAGGCGCGAAGCTACTATCGCAAGCACCTGAGAGGGAACTGCGACGTTGTGGTCGATGAGTACACGAACATACCGTTCTTAGCCCCACGGTTTGTGCAGGAGCCGGTCATCTTCCTGGTGCACGAAGTGGTGGGCGCAAAGCATCTTGTGGTGCTTCCGCCTGGCGTTAGTCACCTTATGCACTACGTCATGGAGCCACGATGGTACGCGTGCTATCGCAACATCAGCACCGTCACGGTCAGCAACTCCACCAGAGATGATTTGCAAAGGTTTGGCATCACCAAGGTACGCGTTGTGCCTCAGGGACTTAGTAACGAGCCTTTAGAGAAGGTGCCCCCCAAAGAAGACGTGCCCACATTTCTCTTTGTCGGTCTGCTGAAAAAGGCGAACCTTACGGATGAGTGTATACGAGCGTTTGAGACCATTGAGTCCGAGATACCTGAAGCCCAACTGTGGATTGTGGGTCGCGGTGCGCAGCGTGACAAACTGGAAGCGATGGCGAAAGGACTGAACGTAAAGTTTTTTGGGTACGTGGACGAAGCTCGCAAGCTTGACCTTATGCAACGAGCGCAGGCGGTGCTGGTTCCGGGAATACGTGAGGGGTGGGGAATGGTCATTACCGAAGCGAATGCCTGCGGCACCCCGGCCATCGCTTACGACATCGTCGGCTACCGGGACGCGGTTAGAGACGGCGAAACGGGTCTGCTGACAGAAGCAACTCCCGAAGCGATGGCACGTGCTGCAATCCGTTTCGCGCGTGATACAGACTTGCAAAGCCGATTGTCAGAGAGCGCTTTGAGCTGGAGCAGTCAGTTCTCTTGGGACGAGACTTCGGCCGCGTTTCTCAACGAAATTGAAGCTGTTGTCGGGCGGGGCGAGAGAAGCCAAACTGCGCGAGGAATCGGTACCAATGCGGGCGCGGTCTGACCCCCTTCGAGTCTTAAACGAACTGAGAGTGAACCCGCGTGCCTACGTCGCTGCTGGGACGAGGAGCTCACGTTTTTTTGCCGTGCTTCCCGCTAAAGAGTCGGCGACTTCAAAGCTGAATATGGCTGAGATGGTCGGGAAGCGCGTTCTAACCTCTTTTTTCCGCCTCTAACTTTTTCGGCCGCCCCATTCGCGTTGATGTATGCGAACAGGGATGGATTATTAGGCACTACTTTGCCAAAATAAGGCAATTCTGACAATTTAAGGCAATTTAGACTCCATTTTGCAAAGGAACGCTTAAGACGATCTAAACTCCTCTATCGTGTACCTATGTGCTCGGAGCAGACTTGTGGCCCGAGTACGGGGTTAACGTTCAAGGTGAGGAGGAATGTTTGCAGAAAAGAGAGGTGTGATTGTTGTCGCAGTAGTGCTTGTGGTATGTGTATTGTTGTTCTATAACGCTAACGCTGTAGTTGAGGCGAAACCGGCTAAGGCCCCTCCCGCAAAGATCTCCACCGCCCTCACCATCTCAGCACCCCCCTCAGCCCAAGTCAAACAGTCCTTCTCGATCACCGGCCAGCTCACCGCCAACGGAGCCCCGTTCACCAGAAGCATCGTCTTGTTGCAGCGCCTCAACGGCAACACTTGGACGACCATCACCGCGCAGACCGTCACTGGCACCTACTCGTTCAGCCGCACTGAAACCACCGCCAACACCTACCAGTACCGCACCACCTACACGGGCAGCGCCCCCTACGTGAGCTCAACAAGCCCGACCGCCACCGCCACCGTCACTGCCGTTGATCCCACCCCAACGGCAACCCCAACCGCAACGCCAACCGCAACCCCAACGGCAACGACAACCCCAAGCACAGTAACATCCACCGGCAACGCAACGGCGCTCGGAGCGGTCACTGTCGCGCAAGGGCAAAACTTCACTATCCCGCTACAATCGAATCCGTCGACGGGCTACCAGTGGGAACCACAGTTCGATAGCACAGCGCTGTCGCTTGCGGGCAGCGTGTTTATCAGCGATCCTAGCTCGCATAATCTTGTCGGCGTGCCCGGATCGCAAGTTTTTACTTTTCAAGGCATCAAGCAGGGAATCACCATCATCACGTTCAACAACATCAGCTCATCGAACCAGACCGTGAATAGCCTCACTGCCACCGTCACCGTCACGGCCGTTGATCCCACCCCAACGGCAACCCCAACCGCAACGCCAACCGCAACGCCAACCGCAACGCCAACCGCAACTCCAACCGCAACTCCAACGGCAACCCCAACCCCTACCCCAACGCCAAC
>PLGY01000041.1 GCA_003139855.1 Candidatus Methanoflorens stordalenmirensis | reverse complement strand
TAGCTTGTGCACTTGCGGTATAGTCCTTACCTGACTTAAATGCCTAGCAGCGACATCCATTATCAAAAAGAGCTGATCGCTACCCGGGACGCTGGTTCGAAGTGAAGCTCCCGTTGTGGTATGTGCGAAATCACCGACAGGAAGAAACGGGCATCACGTTTTGTGACGTTCCCTACGATACAAAGCTTGGAGCGCTATTGAGCAGTGAGCGCCAGGACGCCTAAATTAAGACGAGATACGAGACGTGGTCGAGACCGTACAGCCGAAAACACTGATTCCAGTCCACACGCAGCACCCTGGAGTCTTCAAGAACTTCCACAACAATGTGATTCTTCCAGAAAAAGGGGTTGAAATTCACGTTTAAATGTTGATCAGCTGACTACTCCCAGATTGCGCCTGCTTTTAATGATGAAGGTGTGTAGAAGAAAAAGTGTAGTCCTTTGGACGCGCCTTCTTTCCTGACATTTTGCCTAGCCGATCTAGCAAATATTTAGAAATAAAGATTCCTAATCTACTTGTTATTTTGGACGGGTTTGTCTATGACTAATAAACTCCAAAATAAAAAACCGATTGGTTTGTGGTCGGCAATTGCCATTGGAATAGGGGGGATGGTAGGAGCCGGTATCTTCTCCATTTTAGGTATTGCTACAGAAATTGCCGGTAATCTAATTTATATCTCATTCATCATTGGAGGTGGTGTCGCACTCCTCTGTGCTTATTCCTACGCTAAATTAGGATCTAAATATCCCTCTGCAGGCGGGCCAGTTGAATTTCTAATCAGAGGATTTGGCGATGGAATTCTAAGTGGTGGTTTTAGCTTTCTTTTGTATTTTGGTTACATTATTGCCTTAAGTGTTTACGCAGAAGCTTTTGGAGATTATGCAGCTACCTTTCTTTCTTCGTATCCATCGCCTACAACTGCAACAATCCTAGCCATCTTCATCATCCTGATATTCACATTTATTAACTTTTTAGGCGCTAAGGCTGTGGGAAAATCCGAAACGTTAATTGTGGCTGTAAAAGTAGGAATATTGGTAACATTTGCAATAGTTGGATTTTTCTTTATCAAAATATCGTTACTATCAGTTTCTCACTTGATACCAATAGACAACGTATTCACAGGAGCGGCAGTGCTTTTCTTGGGATACGAGGGTTTTGGTTTAATTACCAACACTGCCGACGATATTGATAATCCTCAAAAAAATATACCTAGGGCTCTATATTTAGCTGTAATACTCGCAATGGTGATATATGTGGCAGTTTCCATTGCAGTAGTGGGTAACCTGCCCCTCTCCGAAATTACACAAGCCGCGGACTATGCATTGGCAGCCGCTGCAGAACCCTTTGCAGGAGCAATTGGATTTACCATTATAGCTATAGCCGCGCTTTTTTCTACTTCTTCAGCTATAAATGCTACCCTTTATGGTGGAGCTAATGTCAGCTATTTGATGGCAAAAAAAGGTGAACTACCCACATTTTTTAATCGAAAATCCTGGCACGATAGTAGAGAGGGTTTACTTATTACCAGCGCCACTGTCATTCTCCTAATTCTTTTATTGAATTTAAGTAACGTGGCCATGCTGGGGAGTTCAATTTTTTTACTTGTCTACGCGGGTGTAAGCCTATCACACCTTAGGCTATACAAAAAAACTGGTGCAAACAAGTACATATTGTGCTTGGCTATCATTGGATGTTTCTTTTTATTAACTGTCCTGGTTTACTATGAAATATTCAACTCCCCTTTGACCTTGTATTTACTATCAGCAGTCGTATTAATGTCATTCCTAATTGAATGGGTATACCGTAAATACACATCAAGAAGTTTAAGAAATCTAGAAATGAGGGCTGATTGATAAAAACTTATAAAAATATTATTCCTTTAATCCGATCATCTCCACACTTCGCTGGCCATTTAAAGCCTTAAACAAACGACCGCCGAATATTGAGTTGATCTATCGGGCGCTATCGCGGTCTCTGCCGCACTCTAAAATGTTTGGCAATGAAACCCGTTATTTTATTAATGGCCTTCACACCGGCTTCCGTGACACTCCCTACTCGGAGCTGCACCGTCGGCTCACCCTTCGAAACCTCTTTGCCGATCTGAACCTGAATAGACCGCGATTTCTCCGTGGCAAGAACCTGCGACGGATAGATGCTTCGGTGGCCAGACATTACGTAGCTGACAACGCACGCTACTGCTGCGTACGGCGCGACTGCCGGCCCAAAGAGCTCAATTGAAATAATACTCGCAGCGATGGGGGTGTTGGTGGCTCCCGCAAGAACGGCTACTAGGCCAATTGCCGCAAACGTCGCTGAGTTCAAGCCAAATACCTGAGCGAAAAGAGCGCCAGCCGTGGAACCAATAAAGAAGATAGGAGTGATAATACCGCCGCTTCCCCCAAAGCCCAACGTTATGCTCGTAAACACGATCTTTAAGGGGAAGGCGTACCAGACAGCCTGCTGCCCCTGCAGCGTGGCCTGAGTCGTGGCCAAACCGAGCCCAAGGTACTGCGTCGAGAATGTCAAGGTTAACAGTATGAGCGCCGCCCCGCCGATGATGCCCTTAGCAGGCGCCCAAATGGGCAGACGTTCTGCGGCCTTTTTGAAGAGAGTGAAGAGCTCTATGAGGAGGAGCGCGACGAGTCCAAAGAAGATGCCTGCAATGATCACTTGCGCCAAGAAGAACCCGCTGAAGACGGGCACGAACTTGAGGGGGCTGTAGAAGTAGGTAATACCGAGGGCAGCCGACACCTGGTAGCTGACGATCCCTGCGACAAACGCGGGGAGGAGCACGTCGTACATAAGGCCTCCTACAAAGAGGACTTCGACCCCGAAGATGGCACCTCCTAGGGGCGTGCCAAAAACGGAGGCAAATCCGGCGCTGACCCCACAGATGACCAATTTCCGACGGTCACGGTCGTCCAACTTCAGGAGATCGCTAAACAGTGAAGAGAGCCCTGCCCCTATCTGGGCGCCCGGCTCTTCCTTGCCTGCCGAGCCGCCTGACGCGATAGTAATGAGCGTGGCAGCGAGCCTTACCAAAACCGTTGACGGCTTTATTTTACCGGATCGTTTGTGAAGGGCGTCAATAATCATCGCCGTGCCGTGCCCTTCGTCATCTGAGGCGAGGTATTTCATCATGGCGCCGCTGACTAAGAGCGCCAGCGGGAGGAGGAGAAAGTAATAGGGAAACTGGCCAGTCAGGGCAATGCTGTAGTCCAACGCCTTTAAGAAAAAGGCTACGGCTAAGCCGACGACGACTCCAACGAGTGTGCCTAGCACGCACCACTTGAAAACGCTGACGAATAAGACGATCTGCCTGGGGAGGATATTAGACGCATTCGACACACGTAAAGAAGAGCGAGCGAGACTTTAACGGTTACCCTTGATCGCTTTTTTTCCACTGCCTTTGTTATAGCCGGTAGACCGCTTCCTCCTCTTTCTTAGCGGGTTCTTCTTCTTTCGGGTGCTGCATAACTCATCTTTTAACTGCTGTCATCATGAAACCGTCTTCCCAGATTTCAAGCACAGCAATCGCAAGCTTTTCCGCATCGTGTGTGCACATCACCTGCTCCAGCACTTCAATGATTTGGCGGAGGGGTGGCTCCGCAGCACTTTCAGCGTCTAGGCGATGTGGCTCTTCCAGAATCGACGTGACAAACGTAGTCAGCATCTGAGCAAGCTGTTCTTTCAACTCAAGCGCAAACGCTCGTAAGTGCGATCCATCAAGCTGTTCGGCTCTGCCGTGTAATACAATCGACTCAAGTGCTTACGCATTGACTCCAGTGGTGAAGTGAGGCCCTGTCATTTCCAATAATTGCGCCCTCGAAATACTGAAATCAAAGGCTACTGGCTGTTGTCTAAAAAACAAAAGAAAGCAACGATCAACGCTATGCGCTTAACGTCAGAACTCTACGATTTACGCGATTCTGTATGCGTTGCCGTCACTCAAGTTCAAGCTTAATGCCGCCAATTCTAGGCGCTAACCAGTTGTAAATCAGTGCTACAATCGCTATGATAATGTAGCCACTAATGAAGCCGCCGACAATGCCGATGATAATGACGCTAGCCTCAGCGGTTGCTCCTGTGCCGAGACTTGCCGTTATAGGAAAATCGCTGTGCAACGTCGAGAGAGCAACGTCAATGCTAATAGCTGTAATGATTCCAGAAATGAGCCCTAAAACGGCTTCAATTATGGCACCCATCAAGGCGACTGCCCTAACAGGAACCCTTGCGATCGTTTTTACTTCGCCCATTACGTCACCTCCCTTTTGNNAGTGGAGCAACTATCGACATTCGCCGCCCCAGTACCTCTATAATGTTTATATGAAGTATTGGAAAAAACGTGACTTTCAATATCTGTAATGTTTGACTTAACCTCAGCATTCCACCGCACCGTAATATGCCAAAAAGCAAAACATAAAACTGATATAGCAGCAGAAGCGTTATCAGCAGCGTTTGGGTCTTGTGCGTAACCGATGAGTATTTCGTCATAATCCTGCGCAGACGTACGGCGTCGCGTCTTGTGAGTTTTCGATCACCCCCTCTATGGAAGAGAAGCCACAGTTCAAATGGGGAGTCGTCTTAGTTTCATGCATAGCTATCTTCATCATCGTTCTCGATAGCTCCGCTATGAATGTGGCCATATCGGCTGTGGTCGTAGACTTACACACCGATTTGAGCACTATTCAGGCCTTGATCGCCATATATGCGCTCACAATGGCGTCGCTGATGCTTGCCGGAAGCAAGCTGCAGGACGTTTTGGGGAGGAAGAAGACCTTCCTTATCGGCGTTATCGTGTACGGCATCGGCACAGCCACAGCCACGTTGAGCGTGAACGTCTTTATGCTCTTCATCGGCTGGTCACTTCTCGAAGGCATAGGTGCGGCGCTGATGTTACCCGCGACGACCACCATGGTAAGTGCGGCGTATGAAGGCAAAGACCGACTGACGGCATTTGGCATCTGGGGGGGCATCGCCGCTCTGGGGGCTGCTATCGGCCCGCTCTATGGGGGAGCTCTCACGTCCTTTGCCACCTGGCGATTGATCTTTGCGTTCGAACTGCTCGGTGTCCTCGCAGTACTCGTGATGAGATCGTACCTGCGCGAGTCAAAGCCACGTCTTACGTGGCGTGAGATAGATCTCGGAGGCGTCGTACTCTCAGTTACCGCGCTGTTCTGTCTCGTATTCGGCATTTTGCTCCTCGGGTCTCCGCAGTACTGGCAACTCGTGCCGTTGTTCATAGTGGTCGGCCTCATCGTTTTTGCCGGCTTCCTCCTTTGGCAGAGGCGACGCATAAGCCACCACGTGGAGCCCTTGCTCGACATCTCAGTGCTCAAAAATCGACTCTATATCTTGGGCAATGCGGCTAGTGTGATCCAACAAGCCGCTTTCGCCGGCGTGCTGTTTATCTTACCCGTATTTTTGCTGCAAGTCACTGGCGAGAGCGCCTTTATGACGGGTGTGGCATTGCTCCCCATGTCGATCTCAATTTTCGTGTTCGCGCTTATAGGGGGCAGATTCTCATCCCTTATACGACCCAAGGTCGTAACCCTCCTCGGATTTCTGATTTCTGCTGCAGGCGCGTACCTTTTGAGTAACGTCTTTAGCCAGAGCACTCAGATTGTTGATATCATTCCTGGCACGGTGATATTCGGACTCGGAGTAGGGTTGTTGCTCTCTCAGTTGACCAATCTCACAATGTCCGCGGTGAGGAAAGACCAAGAGATCGATGCATCAGGATTTCTAAACACAGCGAAGAACTTGGGCTACGCCGTGGGCACGGCGCTCATTGGCGTTCTACTCCTCGTCGGAGTCTTCAACGGGCTCGTTGCAGGGATCAGCAGCTCCACGCTGGTGAGTAACACTACAACTCAAGAGCAGATACAACAGAATCTCTACGCGTACGCCCAAAATATGCAGACAAGAGCGCCGCCTAAGATCCCTCAAAGTCTCATTCCTGAAGCGCAGCGTATCGTCGACAGCACCATCAGCTCGGCGATGCACCTCACCTTCGTCTCGCTTGGTCTCATATTGCTTCTCGGCTTTGTGATCGTCCTATTTTTGCCATCAGTTAAGGCAAACAAGCCATGAAAGCGGCATTGTGTGAACGTACGCAGTAAAGAGGGCCTGTTCATTGGCAGGTTCTGCTTGGTTCGTGCTTTGTCGAGGAGATCAAATCATAACGACTAAGTGTGCGGCGCAGCTANNTACACCGCGCAAAAGCCGCCTACCGCTACCCAACGATTCGGTTGCCCCACACGCTCTCAAAGCTTGCAGGACTGCCGACGCGTATATATCAAACGGTGCACGATGGGGCGCTTGCCTTTCTTGTGGTTGTTTCACCGCGACCTGACATGGGGGAAACAAGCGCGGATCGACCCTCGCCTTTACACGGCGAAGGTCGTGTGTTCGAATCACACCGAGCCCATCTGTTTTTTACGATTCGGGGGCTGGAAGCGTGTCGGATGACGAAGAGGGCAAGCAAGAAAAGTTGCCAACCGACGAAGAGTTGCCAACTTCTGCTGACGGCGACGAAACGGGGAAAGAACAGCAGGCAGACGACTACGTAGTCGACCTTGGCGGCAGCTACGTCCACTATCATCGTAGTTTGGACGGGAAGATGCGCAGCCGCGAATATCTCGCGGAAGAGCTGGTTTCAGACGAAGCGCTTTCGGATGAGGATTTGCAGAAAGTCGAACGGGTCAAGACAGTTGATCTCGACGCCATACTAGCCATTCAAGACGCCGACAAAGGCGCAGTCCGCGCTCCTGCCAAAAGAGCTGGAATAGAAGAACTCCCTAGTCCGTCTGCGTTGTCTGCCGTTCTTAAACTATACTTTTCCAAACCTGAACTCGAAGGCTTCGTCGCCCACCGCAAGGCGGGGCTTGCAGAGGCGCCAGGAGGCGCTAGCTGACGTCGAAGGACTGCGTTACCTCGCCCTTTTCCCGACCTATCGGAGCTTTGTCGACTTGTGCGGACGGCTTCGATTTCAAGTACGATGGGGGCAACTCTACCGGGTCCCGCGGACTTCCGTGCTCGGCCACATGCTCATCGTGGCGATCCTCTCCTACCTGTTCTCACTCGAGATCGACGCGTGTCCCAAGCGCTGCGCGAACAACTACTTCACCGGCCTTTTCCACGACCTGCCCGAAGTCCTCACCAAGGACATCATCAGTCCCGTCAAGAGGGCGGCCACGGGCCTCGACCGCTTCGTGAAGGACTTTGAGCGGGAAGAGATGGAGCGCAGAATTTACGGGCCCGAGCTCATCCCAAAGGCGTGGCAACCCGAGATGCGCATGTTTACGGAAGACGAGTTTGTTTCAAAAGTGACGATTGACGCGCAGGTACGCCACACAACCTCTGATGAGATAAGCGCGTCGTACAACGGTGACCGATATAATCCGGTCGACGGAGAGCTCGTGAAAGCTGCTGATGACCTCGCGGCGTTCATGGAAGCGTACCTAGCGCTGCAAAACGGTATTTCGAATGCACAATTGCAGACCGCCGTTCAAGAGAAGAAACTGTTCTATCGGAAAAAGACGATTGCTGGCATTAGCTTCGACAAGGTGTATCAGGAATTTCACTAGACCTGGGGCGCACGTGTCACTTAGAGAGCCAACCGGTGCGGTGGGGCACGTCAACTGCGTCGAGATACGAGCCGTGGTCGAGACCGCGCAGCCGGGAGTGCTCATCCTGGTGCATATCCAGCGCCCGGAGGTGTTTCAGAACTTCCACGACAATGTGATTCTCACGGCAAAAGGGATTAGAATCGAGTTATGATTGTTCTACACAAACGGCCCAGATAACCGGGAAGAAGAATTGCGAAGCACGCGTGCAAGCTGGCTTCATAGTATTAAACACAAGGGCAAGTAATCGTTTGACCGAAACCACATGTCATGCTGAATCAGTCTGGCCTGCTGCGTTATTTGACAACCTGAGTTTTGACAGCCTTTGGCCCAACTCCGAATGCTCACTTTGTTGCAGCCAAGATTCGTCTATCTCGTCAATAAAAGCCTCTTTACCTAGACCTGCTTCGTCTTTATCGCTACAGATTTTGAGCTGCAGAAAGAGAAGGAGGGCATTGCGTGCGTATGTGAGCGCTTTTTTTGCTCGCTGTAAGGCGTCCTCATCTGGAATCGTTAGCTTGACTGACCCGTGCACGAATTTATTTCTTATATTATATGATTTTTTTACATCGTGATAAACTTCAATCGGATCAAACCCGTAGAATTTCAACAGCGCTGCTGTCCTTAGACTTAGTTTGTACGCAAGCTCTGCTCGTTCTTCTTCTTTAAGCAGGAGTGCTTCTAAGGCCATCATCGCAGAAGCAATTTGGCCAGCAATTCCACTCTCTCCTGACCACAAGAATGCGCTTTGGTATCTCCGAAAAGCGATAGTGACGGGGCTGTCTATCTTCAAACTGTATACTATCCCATGGCCAGGATACAATGCTCTCATTTCTTTAATGAATGCTGCAAGCCTTGGGATATCGGGCTTATCAAGCTCGTATTGATAATAATCGCCCCGATACTCATGCCGAAAAGGCGTTCTCTCGTCAGATTCAAAGGGGATTCTTGCAGGTCCGGCGCTTGTGAAGGGGGTCTCGGCAAAAGACTCGGGGTGCATTGCAGTTTCAATTTGGAATGCAGCGCCTGTTCCGAAAAATGTCATGCAATCTAGAATAAGGGCAACCCTGCGAGAGACCTCGTAGCTATCTCGCGCTCTACATGCCAGCTTCAAAATCGCCGACAACTTTGGAACGGTGCGCCGATCGAGACTCCCGCCTTTGCGTGGACTAGCCAAACGTCCGTATTTGCTTCCGGGATCTAGTATAGTAGGGATAAGAGGGTCAAACTCTTCCTTATAACCGAAGTGTTTCATCGATTCGATGCTGAGTACCCATTCTTCTTCAAGGTCTATTGGTTTCGGCCTTCGAATGCTTAATCCGGGCAAGACCTCATACGATTCCTCTTCTAGCCAGATGCCCGTCAGCCACGATTTGCACTTCCATTCAATGGGGTTTCCGTTCAAATCGTTAATAAGAATGGAGATGTATTTGTCCAGAACCTTGCCTGATTTTCCTTCGTAAGTCTTAGATGCAATGCTTTCTGCAAAACCAACTAAAGCGACGGCCGCCCTCCAGTTCTTTTCATTAGTTGGACACTCTTTTCGTATTGCGTTCTGAACCTCTTCATATTCCGGGAGCGCTCTTATAACATTTTGGACAAAAAGCGCCCGATCGAACGGACTCCATTCGATCTCTTCCTGACGTACTAAGTCTACGGAGTAACGAATTCCGTAAGGCTCATAGCTAAACTCATAAAATTCGGGTTTGAGATAATCTCTCGCAAATTCCTTTTCTTCTCCATTGTTGATGTGTGAAGTCGTCTCCTCAATAATTCGACGCGTCAACAGTTCTAACTTCGACAGGAGCACGTTCAAACACCATCTTTAGAAGCAATGTCAAACAGTAGCTTCTTGTAATCTACGATAAAGCTACTCTACCATTTCGAACACAGAAATCGCAAACTTTTCTGCGTCGTGTGTGCACATCACCTGCTGCAACACTTCAATGATCTGGCGAAAGGGTGGCTCCGGAGCACTTTCCGTATCTCAGGGACCGCCGTAGGCGGTACTGACTAGTGGATGAAAGAAAGGGCGCCATCTGCTCGAAATGCGCCTGCTCAAAGCGGCCCGTCTGATCATTAATGGACGGCCTAAAAGATTTGCGCGGTGAATGCGTCATAAAAGCCAACGGTAAAAAGCGAATCTTGTTTTCAGTTTCACCCTAGGTGAATATTGCTATTGGCATCACTTGTATTGCAGGCCCGTGGAGTTCTTTCTCAAATGGTGGCAATTCAAATTGTTTTAGCTCACCCTGTCTTATGGCTGTTGCCAGCGATTGAAAAATACTCTCGTCAAGTCGGCCGAAAGTGGTCTTACGCAGAAGATTGATTGAATCATCCGAATCACTGGTAGATTTGAGAACGCGCACTGTTTTTCCAATGACGTAAAATTCTCCATCCACAATTTCCGTTGCGTTGCGATCGTTAAAATATGCCGTTTGCGCAGAAAGTACTGCTCGTGCGCCGTCAATGCCTTGTATATCGCCAATTACTTCCATTGAGTTCTCTTGACTGACCCCCTTCAGCATCGCGTCTAGCTGTTGTGTTAACGGATCCACACTCTGTTTCTGGCGGTTTTTATCCTTATGGCCTTGTTGCTGACCGTCAGTGCCGGTTAGCAGACTGGCGAGTTCATACGCGTTCTTCAGCCATTCTAGTGTCTCAACAATAGGATTCTTTCTTAGCATTGCTTTGAACTCAACAAACTGACCGCTTTCTAAATTGTCAAGGTCGCTTAATGCCCTTACTTGGTAGAGTAACGCATTGTCGTTCAGAGCTTTTCGAAGTTGCGCAAACAGCGACGCAGGAGTATGTACTTTTTGCGTTGACGTCTCGTGCTGCTGTGTAGATCCTGTTGTTTTGCTGCGGCCTGCTCCAAATGTAACGCCCACGAGATTTAGAATTCCTGCTGTAATTGATCCGGAAAGTCCAGTTTGTTGGCTATCTGCTTCCAACGTGGACGTCCGTATCTCTTGAACGCTGCTAAAGCCGTCTTGCAGTATAGCAAGTTGGTCAAAAACTATCTGCTGGTTTAGATAGATAGGTATGCAAAGATCCTCGGACTTCCAGTGTGATTCTTCTTTATTAGATGGCACAGAAACACCACGCCAAATCAAGCTGAATTAGGTACTTACACGCTAGCGTATAAAGTTGTGACGATTTGGCCACATTTTTTTTGCGGAGACAAGTAAAGAAAGCCAAAGGAAATAGCTGAATATCGGCAAATCGATTCGAAGCGGTTAAGCCCTTGGTGTTTGTATGATTAGACCAACCTAAAAGGAGGAAGTTCATGGCAGATGAGAAAATAGTCGACGCCATTATCAGCCGACTAAACGTGGAAAAGAACGATATCGACAAATATAGCGCTGAAGCGGTAACAAATATGATATGGGCACTGGGGCACTTAGGCAACCCCAAAGCACTCAGCCCTATTATCAACGTTTTGACTGCGGTGAAAGCTAGACGAGACATGAGCGTTGAAACCATTCAAAAAGAGGGGTTGTCCGCTCTCGGTAGAATGGGTGGGAAGGATGCGATATACGCTATAATTAGCCATTTTTCTGTTCCTAACGCTCAAGAGTACGCCCTTGCTGCCATCAAGAACATCGGCGCTCCTGCTTCTGAGTACTTGATAAAAGTGCTGGAGCTTGACGACCTGCTAATCCGCGAGAATGCCCTACGCGCGCTAGCTGAGATAGGCGTGAAGGAAGCGGTGGATCACGTCGTTCCACTCTTAGATGATGACGACGTACGGATTGCTGGAGACGCTGCGTTAGCGCTTGCGGCCCTCTGCGCTCACTGATCAATCGCTCAGATCAGCTGATCACACAACAACTTCTTTATCGTGCTTCCACTCTTCGACAGAAAGTTCGCCAATATCGACTACGCGGACGATGCGTCTCGATTTGCCCCGCTTCTTCATTAGTCTACACAAGCGTTCAAACTTGAGCTCAAGCGAGCATTCATATTTCCCCACTACGAGATCAGTGAATATCTTGTCGTTCTCCCCCGCGGTAATCGAAGACATCAGCTCCGCAGGTGCGAATACAAGCCGATGAGTGCTACACGTCGCGGGTTTGATTAGAATTGGCCTCCAAAAATCTTCAAATTGAACGCGTGCAGGTGCCCCGGGTTTATCGACGCCTTCCTTCTTCCCGTAGTGAGTCGGTGCGAATTTGTAGGTGCTCTCATCAACGAGGTACCTGATCATTAAAGTCACCTCTGTTATCGCTGCCGGAATGATGCTGGGATTTACTACAACGAAATTAACGAGCACGGCTGGCGGGAGTACCCTTCGCCTCAAAGTTACACCCGTTAAACCTTTCACTGGAGTCCATTGTTCGTCTTTTGAAACACGAATGCTCAGCGTCTCTTGTGGGAGCGTTTCTCCCAGAGCTGCTTTTTGCCACAAACTCATTTCGACATTGAATATTCTCTCGACAGCTTGCGGCGGAAAAAAACTTATTTTTCGGATAGTCCATTCGCCGCGAGCAAACCTCGTCCAAGACCAAGCTACATAAACGGCGACGATTGCACCGATAACTACAACGATGGAGGCCGCCAACGTTATGCCATCAAAAACTAGCTGAATATCTACCATAGGCTAATCCCTTCTCTTTTCTCCAGCCACAAATCGAGCAACAGAGATCGGTGACGGCCAGTCCTCGAAAACGATCTTCCCGCCTACATTTCGTGAGTCTTTTGTCCCATATCTCCCCCCGTTTCACGGCTCAAAAGGTGCCTTGTAAACAACTGTAGCTTTTAACGTACGGTTAATCGTTCGCCTTTTCGAGAAGTGCCCTCACTACTTCCTCTTGGGTCTGGACTTTTCTCCTGTCAGCGCTCAGCTTCGCCCGGTACTTCTCGAAATCCGCGTGAGTCTTCTTGCTTACGCTGATGGTCGCCCTGTCATCGCGTTTCATCTACGGTTCATACATCTCATAACTGATAAATACTTGCGGGTTCCTACCACGAGCGGAGATGAATCTTGATGGCGATCAATACACTACACGCCGTTTGTAAGAGCACCAAGCGAAAAAACCAGTCGACCGACTCGCGGTTCGAGGGCAAAATCTTGGCGCACCACGCAAAAGCGGGATATGACTACCCGACAATCCGCCTCCCATTCAGGTTCTCAGGGCTTATAGGGCTGCCGACGCGCGTCTACCAGACGGTTCACGATGGAGCGCTTGCGTTCCTCGTAGTTGTCTCGTCGACTTCCAAAAGCAGTCCAGATATACGCGAAAACGCCTTCTCAAGTGCTGAATCCTCCGCCTTTACACGGCGGAGGTCGCCGGTTCGAATCCGGCCGAGCCCATCGTTCTTTTTACAATCAGATACATTAGAGCCCTCCATTTAGGATTTCTCACTTGCGAAGATGCTTGAAGTCTTCTTGCGTTAGTGAGATTTCAGGCATTAACATAATCTTAACCGGAGCAGATTCGGACAAAACACTTGTGATTCGTGCACAAAGCAAATCATTTCAGAATAAAATATCGCTCCACAACCCGCTGTTTCGCTTATGCATCCTACTTCTCACTTTCATCAGGAGCTGAAGTAGCGGGAACATCAGTTGCCGACTGAGACTGGGCAAAACCATCTGCCAAATGACTGCTAGAACTGACTTCTGCCTCCAGTTGTTGCAGCGAGATGCCGTTTTTCTCCAGCAGGTGGATCAGCATACGAGTATGGCGCAGCAGTTCCGCGTCTTGAGCGGAGAGATGTTGCATAACCTGTTCAATATCGTTATAGCTGCTCATAGTCGTATTGAACTGTTCGTCAGCCTGAAGTTCAGACTTTCGTCCTAAGACGTTCTGCCCAACCATAATAATCGGTAGTAAGGTCAGCTGAAGGAATGTTTGCGAAATCCATACAACGAGTAAGGCGACGATGGGGCTAAGTAGGCCAATGATGGCCATCAATCCAACGACAGCAAGCGCTCCAAACGTATATGCCGTCCACATCGTACCAACAGTCTTAGTAAGCCCAACAGCAATCCGCGTATTGACGCCAGTCGCCTTTTGCTCAGCTTCATGAAGCAGATTGACATTGCGTGGCTGGTACGGATGATGTTCGTGATCAAACAACGGGCTGGCATGGTGATGTGGGTGCGCCTTTGTCTGTGGTACAATCTCTGTTTTGACAGAGTCCGAAGTGGTCTCTCCTTGCATACTAATTNNGGTGATATCAAAACTGCCTTGGCACGTATAATGCGTATTAGCACATTGAGATAAAAACCGTCTAAACGGTTGCTTATCTACTCTTCTTTTTCTCATCACCCGGGTTCATGACGTCGTGATAATGTGTCAATCGTAATACTTTAACCGCGTCCGGACACTAACGACAGGCTCAAGAATCGCGCGGCACGTGACGGTCTTAGACACTTCTCAAAATATGTAAAAATTGTATCGGTTTTACAGCCTTTATATATGCTCGATCATATATTTTTGACTGCTGCTTCGTAGCCTCAATGAGCGGTCGTAGGGCTTCGAAATCCTGTTGAGCAGCTGCTCGTCCTTGGTTCAAATCCCAGTCCCGGCGTACAATTTCTTAGAAAAATGGTCTATCCAATCTTTTATTTAGAGCGCTATATTATTTGCCCATTTATAGAAATCGTGTAATCTTTAATTATTATGTTTTTTTGAGCTTTTTCCAGTGCCCTTTGGACTATGATGCCAAGACCTGAGCAGCACGGAACTTCCATATGCACGATGGAAATCGATTTTATTTCCTGTTTCGTGAAGACTTCAGATAATTTATCCACGTATTCCTCTATTGTCCTATCCAGTTTGGGGCAGAAAATTATCAAAACCTTACTCTTTAAGAATCGTTGATGGAAATTAGCGTAGGCAAATGGGGCGCAATCGGCCGCCAACAAAAGATCAGCATTTTTCAGGTAAGGTGCGTTGGGGTTTAAAAGCTGTAACTGTATGGGCCAGTTTCCGAGTTCTGAAGTTGACATCACCTGTTCATGCCGCTGGTTGTCAGATTTACGTAAATCCAGCATCATTGAACCGGGACAACCGCAGGCCATTGGTTCTTCTTCATAATCCGGAATTTCAATGTTGTTTTCCTTTAGAAAATCAAGGGCTTCATTTAAAAGATCCTCTTGGCCATGCCCTTTAAGATGTCTCAGGTGTGCTTTTATGACATTAGGTCCTGCTTTTGCGATATTGCCCATAACCGTGTGTTCATCATACGGTTCGCCTTCTCTTGTTTCAATTTC
The DNA here is from genome assembly GCA_003139855.1 of Candidatus Methanoflorens stordalenmirensis. Classification (GTDB taxonomy): domain Archaea; phylum Halobacteriota; class Bog-38; order Methanoflorentales; family Methanoflorentaceae; genus Methanoflorens; species Methanoflorens stordalenmirensis. Next base: position 14,184 of record PLGY01000041.1, on the reverse strand, counting down.
TATAGCGCCCTCCGGGCAATCCCCAATGCAGGCCCCTAAACCATCGCAGAATAAATCACCTATAAGTCTGGCCTTCCCATCAATTACCTGTAAGGCACCTTCAGGACATCCAGTAACGCAACTGCCACAACCAGTACATTTTTCTTCGTTAATTCGGATAAAGTCTCTTTTCAAAACTACCAGGCCTCAGTCGCGTCACTTTGCCAATCAGCTTCTGACTCTCGACAGCTTCTCGCTCGTGTAGAGATCTTCCTCATTTTCTTGCGTCATTCTCAATACTGCCGTGACTCATATCAACGCCTAGGCGCGAATCATTGTCAAAAGCATCTTGAAACGGCTTATGGCTTGAAGCGCGTGAGGAACGTTTGCGGGCATGATGACCATATTTCCTTCATTAGCATGCACAGCGTTACCTCCGATTGTAATCTCAGCATTGCCATCGATGATCTGTACAACCGCATCGTACGGTGCGGCATGCTCGCTCAAGCCCTGCCCTGCATCGAACGCAAACAGCGTGATAGTGCCCGCTTTGGTATCGATCAAAGTTTTACTTACGATAGAGTCAACCGAGTATTCGATGAGAGTTTTTAAGGCAAGAGCTGTCCCTTTGTACATTTCAATTTCGCCCATGTTCATACCTCTAATTTGTCGGCGTTCGGCCGTTCCTAGTCAAACAATACACTAGAAAAAGAATGAACACGCGCAGGAAGATCCCGCGCGTGCATTCCTTGTCTGTAGAGGATCACGTCAGGAATTGTGCAATTCGGGCGTCATCCTAAGCCAGCATCTTTGCTATGTCTTCTTCTGGGGTGCTTATCAGCTTGATATCGTAGGAATCGACGAGGAGCTTCAGAATGTCGTCGTTGACCCAGCCTGGCAGGATCGGACCGAGGTAGATGCCTTTTAACCCGAGCGCGAGCAGGCTCCAGAGAATGGCGACCGCCTTTTGTTCCATCCAGCTCACCACAAGCGTCAACGGCAGCTCGTTGACTCCCACGCCGAAGAGGCCAGCAAGTGCCTGCGCTATCTCGACGGCGACGATCGCGTCATTGCATTGACCGAGGTCGATCAAACGAGGAACGCCTTCAATGTCGCCCAGGTCAAGGTCGTTAAAGCGAAACTTTCCGCACGCGAGCGTCAGGACGATGGTGTCCTTAGGGAGCTTCTGCACGAATTCGCGATAATACTCACCCTTCTTCATGGGGGCGTCGCAGCCGCCCACGAGGAAGAAGTGACGTATCTTGCCGTCTTCAACGAGTTGCTTGATGGTGTCCGCGAGCGACAGCACGACTGACGCCGAAAAACCGGTGGTGAGCACATAATCACCCGGTTTGTCGGGGAGCTCCGGCAGCGACCGGGCCTTTGCAATGACCGGCGCATAGTCATACCCCTCGATGTTTTGTACCCCCGGCAGGCGCACGGGACCAGTCGAGAACATGCGATCTTTGATATCCTCCTTAGGCGGTAGGAAGCAGTTGGTGGTCCCCAGGATCGCCATTTCGTACTGGGGGAACAGCTGCCGCTGGTCGTACCACGCCTTGCCGAGGTTGCCGACGAGGTTGGCGTACTTCTTCAAGCCGGGGTAGCCGTGCGCCGGAAGCATCTCTGAGTGCGTGTACACGTTTACGTCCGTACCTTCGACCTGCTTCAAGAGCTCCTCAAGCACCTTGAAGTCGTGGCCGGTGACGAGGATGCCGTGGCCTTTGACGGTCCCGGTCTGCACTTGTGTGGGAACAGGTTCGCCGTAGTGTTCGATATGGGCTTTCTTGAGCAGCTGCATGGTTCTTATGTTCATCTCGCCGGCTTCGAGCGCGAGCTTGACGTACTCCATGGCGTCGAAGTTGACGTTCGTGAGCGTCGAGAAGAACGCGCGTTCGATGAAGGCGTCGACGACATCGTCGGTATATCCAAGCTCGCGTGCATGGTACAGATAGGAACTGATGCCCTTAATAGCGAAGAGCAGGTTGTCTTGCAACCGCGCGATTGTCGGCTCCTTTCCGCAAACGCCCTTTATGGTACAGGCCTCTCCCCCAGCTGTTTGGGAGCACTGATAGCAGAACATGTCGATTTTTTCTTTTGTTGCCATTTTTTAATTCTCCTCGTTGGATCTAATTTAACTCTTTAATAAGCCAAAGATTACGACCAAGGCGAGACAGTCGCAATATAAACCACTCCTACAAGGAGGGGGTGGTTGAGAGCCGCCACGGGTCAGCCCTCCCGCAAGATGCGAATCAGATGCGAATGGAGGGCGTCAGCCTTGCTGACGAGGTCGGAAGTGCATCCATCAGACCGCCATTCAAGGACCGCGGTGCGCATCGCGCCCATATAGATCAGGGCGAAAGTGTCCGGATCAACGGCCTTCGCGACCCGGTGCTTGGCCTTTGCATCCCCGACCATCCTCGCAATTCTGTCCGCCCTCTGATGCCGTCTCTCGTCGAAGCGTGCTTTGACTGCCGGGTACTCTCGGAAAATCTCCTCCTGGAACAGCACGGACGTCGCTTCAGGCGTTCCCTGAAAGGATGAGAATTGATTTATCATTATTTTGAGAAGCCCTGCTTCGACGTCCTCGTACCCATTTGACTCTCTGACTATGTAATGATCGAACACCTTTGTAGCCAGAAGGTTGATCATCTCTTCCTTGTCCTTGAAATGACGAAAAAGGGCAGCCTCGGATATCTCTAAGCCTTCGGCTATACGGCGAAGGGTGAGGCTGTGTATGCCTTCTTCGTGGATGATCTTCATAGCTAAACTGAGTGCCTCCTCTCTTCTGATCTCGGAGTTCTTGCGCTTGGTTGCCATGTCCATCACTATGTTAGTTATCAATCACTAACATAGTGTATCTTAATATATGAACTTTGTATGAGCTGATACGAAGAAGAGCAATCTGCTTCTTTGTGCGCAGAGGTGCCCTAGTCACGCGAGGCTAATCCCAACGATTAAGAGTCCAGCACCGACCTCATTCTTCGCTATGTTAGCTGTTGATCATTACTCAGAGCTTTTTGCCGACGTTGCACTTTCAAAAAACGAGCCTTTACACGGCGAAGATCGCCGATCGAATTCGGGAGAGTCCATGGTCTCTTTTTCCAATCGGACGCGAGAATTAAGGCAGAAAACGAAGACAACCATGAAGAAGAGCTGCACGACCCTCGGCAAATACGACACCTATGCAGTACTTGTCGGCAGTGTCTTCGCAGCAACCTTCCAGAACTATCCCCGCCAAGGCAATGAACAACAAAGTTGGCCTGGACCCTCTAGCCAGCCTGGCGTAATCACAGCAGATCACAAAGCCCTAACCCGCGTCCAATAGGCGTAATGGAGGTGAATGGGTCAACATTCATGCCGCAAGTGCAGTTGTTTCATCCCATTTAAAAACGGAAGCCTCAAGTCAGAGCTGCCGAGTTTCACGTGTTTAGGCTTTAGAATGGACTTTGAATCTTAGTGCAAGGACTGAACTGATCATGTCCCGAAGAACATTGGGCGGGAGCACGTCATTCAAGCGATCGAGGAGATCGCACAATCAGGTGTCCCTTGGCACCGCCAGTCCGTGAAGTACAATCTTACGTATGAAGGCCGATCCTATCTGCCGAAATACGTCCTCGCGGTAGCTAATAAATACGCTAACGGTAGGGAATTAGTGCCATTTGAGTTCACGGAAGGCCGCCTCGCAGGTTATACGCGTGAACCCGTTTCGGAGCGTGGTCCCCCCTTGCCTTCCTCACTTCAGTTGGCGTCGCGTTTGTGAGCGTTCCCGTTGCCACAGAGATGTGGGTACAGGAATTGCATCGAGCATCAGATCTGGGTGGCCTCTTTTTCTTTTCACTTCGTGTGTTGTCCTTTGGTACACCGCAATTATTAAATAGAATGATTAATAATGACAGAACTACTATGATGAACGACCTTCAAACGATTTCAGAGAAGGGAACCCAAACAGCAAAGCTGTTTGGCATAGACTCAGAGAAAAGGCCGCGGCTATCCGCTGCACTAGCCATTACCGTATGCCTAGGCAGTATCTGTTCGTGGAGCCCTATCCGGGCACCGCGTCGGAAGCTTTTTTCGGTAGATGCGGCAGCAATTCGATTGGCATTCATCGTAGTTCTACGGTCTTTGCCACGCTGAAGCCGTTTGCTGAACGGTCCTTGGCAAACGACAGTTGTAGCATTTGAGTGAATACATGTGACTAAAAAATAGAGGAGACTAACAGATATGGCAGACGAATCAGGAACGATCGACGTCACCCAGGTGAAAAACCTGGACGCGACCGCAAACCCGGCGGCGCTCGGGCTGATCGCCTTCGGGATGACGACCGTCCTTCTTAACTTAAGCAATGCGGGGTATTTTGCTCTCGGTTCGATGATCCTCGCGATGGGAATCTTCTACGGAGGTCTCGCTCAGGTTATTGCGGGGATCATGGAGTGGAAGAAGAATAACACGTTCGGGATGACTGCATTCCTATCTTTCGGGTTCTTCTGGCTGACCCTTGTCACCCTTCTGGTTCTCCCGAAACTTGGACTCGCGGCCGCGCCAAGTGCGAGTGCGATGGCGGCATACTTTGTGATGTGGGGGCTCTTTACGCTCGTCATGTTCATCGGCTCGCTCAAGACAACCCGGGCATTGCAAGTCGTCCTTGGCTTACTTACCGTGCTGTTCTTCCTGCTGGCAATTGGTGAGACAACAGGGAACGCCACCATCACCCAGGTTGCTGGCTATGAAGGGATTATCACCGGTTTCTCCGCAGTCTACGCCGGCCTGGCAGAGGTACTAAACGAGATGTACAAGAGGACCGTTGCTCCGTTAGGGTGAAGAGAACTCCCTGCACCATTCGCAGGGATTCTCTCTTTATTTTCTGAAAACCGGTGCGTTTGCGCAGAAGAATATTTTGCTGGAACGAAGTGGGTTCAGACGTCATCGATTTTACGAGAACAACAAAGCAGGCGGCATTATGGATGCAAAAGGAGATAAAAACCAAAAAATGAAAAGCGAACGGCAGGAGGACGTTTCCGTTCTGCTTAGAGAAGAGCGTCTCTTCACTCCGCGGAAGGAAGTGACTGATCTCGCGCACGTGCAAGACTGGGATACCGAGCTCGCCGCAGGAGAGGACATCGAGGCGTACTGGGCTGAAAAGGCACAGCAGTTCGAATGGTTTGCGCCGTGGACACAGACTCTGGACACGAGTGGAGCACCATTTTACAAATGGTTTGTCGGCGGCAAAACGAACATCGCGTACAACGCGGTCGACCGCCATGTCCGGACCGACCGGCGCTACAAGCTCGCCATCCTCTACGTTAACGAGCGCGGCGACGAGCGGAAGGTCACCTACTATGAGCTGTACAGGGAGGTCAATAAGACAGCAAACGCGCTCAAAAAACTGGGAGTGAAAAAAGGGGATCGCGTTGCGCTCTACCTCCCGCCGTGCGTTGAATCGGTCGTTTCCATGCTTGCCTGCGCGAAGATTGGGGCCGTGCATAACGTCGTGTATGCCGGCTTCAGCGTGCACGCCTTAGCAGAGCGAATGAACGACGCAGAGGCAAAGGTGCTGATAACGGCGGACGGAACGTTCAGACGAGGGCAGGTGATCGACCTGAAACAGGTCTCAGACGAAGCGGTCAGCAGCTGTCCGACCATCGAGACGACGATCGTCGTAAAACACGCGGGGAATCCGATAACGATGTCTGACCTGAGCGGAAAAGAGGTGTTTTTCCACACCCTGATCGAGGGCGAACCAGCCGAATGTCAGGTCGAGCCCATGGACGCCGAAGACATCCTCTATATCCTGTACACCTCGGGCAGCACAGGGAAGCCAAAGGGCGTCGTGCACACCACAGGCGGCTACATGGTTGAGACCGCGACCACCCTTAAAGACGTCTTTGATATCCACGACGATGACCTGTGGTGGTGCACAGCGGACATCGGGTGGGTCACGGGACACAGCTACGTCGTGTACGCGCCACTGCTCCTGGGGACGACGACGCTCGTCTACGAGGGCGCCCCCGACTACCCGCAACCTGACGCCTTTTGGAGCATCGTCGAACGGTACGGGGTCACGAAGTTCTACACCGCCCCGACGGCAATTCGGCACTTGATGCGGTTTGGCGACAAGTGGCCCCAGTGTCGTGACTTGCGATCCCTGAGAATACTCGGCACCGTCGGGGAGCCAATCAACCCGGAGGCGTGGATGTGGTACTACACGCACGTCGGTAATGAGCGCTGTCCGATCATGGACACGTGGTGGCAAACGGAAACGGGGAGCTTCATGATCTCTCCGTTGCCGACGGCTCCGCTGAAACCCGGATCGGCGACCAAGCCATTACCAGGGATCCGCGCAGACGTGGTCGATAAGGACGGGAAACCGGTGCCTCCTGGGAAGGGTGGCTTCCTGATCATAACCACGCCATGGCCTTCGATGCTGAGGACGCTCTACAAGGACCCTGAACGGTACGTGAAAACGTACTGGGAAGTGATTCCCGGCGGCGTGTACTGTCCTGGGGACATTGCGCGAAAGGACGAAGACGGGTACCTCTGGATTCAAGGGAGGGCCGATGACGTGCTGAAGATCGCTGGGCATCGAATCGGAACGAGCGAGGTCGAATCTGCCTTCGTCAGCCACGCGACTGTGTCAGAGGCCGCGGTCATCGGAAAACCTGACCCGATACGAAACGAGGTCATCAAAGCGTTTCTAATCCTCAAAGAAGGACGTTCGGGTGATGCACACTTGATGGAGGAGCTTAAGAAACACGTGCGACATGAGTTAGGGCCGGTTGCCGTAGTCGGAGAAATCGTCTTCGTGCAAAGCCTTCCCAAGACGCGCAGCGGGAAGATTATGCGAAGAGTGCTCAAAGCACGAGAGCTTGGCATTGACGCCGGTGATGTGACCACGCTTGTGGAATGAGCTTCCGCCGGTTTTGTCATAGGTTTGCTCCTTCACGCTTGAATATACGAGCCCAAAACCCAACCTTTGGCGCAGGGAGCCGCAGGTCATGCGTGCGAGCTGCTGGAGTGTTTCCTTGCGTGACGTAGCTGAGACGTCAGTTCACGTTGCGCGGGGCAACTCTCCAGATTTGCTACGTTCTGCTGCAATAATCGACCTCGCTTGTAAGCCGGTGACAACGATGTTTTTGTGCTTCTGACTCCTGAAATTTTTTCGTCAGTCGCCGTTTTTCGAGGCAGCGAAGGCGCTGATGATGGGCACCACCCCCTCACCGAGTTCTCTCTCGTGAAACGCGATTGATGCGCGATGTTCTAAGGTATCCGGCAGTTCGTTTGCGTTATACTGACCAAATATAATGTCGTGGTACAGGAACGAAGATCGATCACGCTCCTCCCCGTATCATTTGTTCAAAAAGAACTTTTGTTAGCAACGGCGACAACACACGCGTCCATTTCTCGGCGAATTTGCATGACAGTGAGAATCGTTTTTTACGATTCTTGATTCACATCTTGTCGATTTCGTCTAGAATTACAGAAATCGTGCGCCCATCGGCGGCCTTCTGCGCGCGGCTTTCAGGTACTCGTTGTTCGTGTTCAGCAAAGTTCACCTCATTTCATTTCGAGATTTCTTGCTCGCTCGTTTGGCCTTTAGCAGACTTGGGGGCTTTACTATTGAGCAAAATATCTCGCAAAGTTACGCCTCGTCACATCTGAAACTTAATGCAGGTTGGCAGCACCCCGTGACTAAACCACCCGTCTCATAACTGGTCAGAAATGACCAAGAGTGCTTTGGACCGGTTGTCCCTCGAGCTCTGAATTGTCGTAATCGAAGTAATTCAGGATTCTTCCGACGGCCGGAAGAATTTGATGCTTAACGTAATATTCGACGTCTATCTCTCGCTGTCGTTTATCCGTGTCAACCACTTTGCCTTCTTCCTGGGTGAAAATCTCAGCCGGATAAGATCGGTCTCCAATCGATCCAGACCCTTTCATAACGAGATACGCAATTTTCGCGCCGACGTCGGCGGAAAGTCCGTATTCTTTTGCTCGCTTTGCTGCCCTTACGTGAGCTTGGACGGATTCATAGCTCGCTATATTTTTTGTGAGCGTTTTGTAAATTATGAGCTTTGCTAACGGAATCTCACCGGCTCTAAGTTTTTTGATCGTACTCGTAACCAGTTCTGCAGCGGCTCCGGGTTCTCGCCTCTCAAGAATGATTTTGATAACATCGGATTGTAGCTCCTTTGAGAGTGCACACCAATCACCTCTCCGCACTTCAAGACCTCTGACAACAATAGTCCCATCTTCGGTAATCCCCGCGTAGCGCTTCTTCTTCTCGGTAAAGAAGATAGCTTTGTAGTGCTCATGCACGTCAAGCCGAATTGGATAAATTGTCGAAAGCTCCTCGATAAGTGCGCGGACTCTATCTATCAGCTCAGTTGGCATCAGGCCCCTCCTTATTGCTCATATCAGCCGTGAAAAGTATCGTAGTACGATTAAACGGCACAAATCACTCCTCGACTGCGCGTTCGCGCCTTAGTTGACCGCTAGCTGCAAATCAAGCCTTTTTGAGCTTTACGAATAGACTGTCGGTGTCTCCGTAGATCACCTCGAGACCGTGCTTCTCAGCACGCTCAACCGCGTCCTGTATGATAGTGCGTCCCCACGCTGTCGTCGCTTCAGCACATTCTTTGCGGTACCACTTCGCCGCGTGCCATCCAGTATAGCCGTAGAACGCGTTTGTCAGGATCTTGATTGCGTTCTGGTGAACATCAAGGATGGTATAATCATCTGAACCCTTGTCAGTCTGAGCCATTTGTTCTCTAACCATTTTTCTTCGTTCAATTAAGTTCGTGAGGATGAGTTTGAAGAATCCATCGGGGTGCTTCCTAAATCGATACTCGGTTCCGGGAGCCTCGTAGAATTCCGTATGCTTTTCGTCTGGCGACACGACGGTGTCCGGTGATATGTTATAGCCAATCATTATTGAAGGGTACATAGATGAAAAATCGAGGCTGAGTACTTCTTCGTGCACGCCGGGTTTTGGAAACAGGACGAAGCCTCCAACGTAACTGCCCGTGCCCCCTGCTTTTGCAGGCACAATTTCATTTATCTTGAACGCCTCGGCAACCAAAAGTGACTCGACTTGCCGTCCCCTCCCCATCCTTGATACCTCGTCGAGTGGCTGTCTCACGATCCGCGAAAATTCAAATTGACTGGGAAGTAGCCGCTCTGCGACCCCCCACGTGCTCACCACATCGGCTTTGGAATACTCAAAAAGAACCTGCCTAAGCTCAGGATCGTTCCAATACCGGGCCATATCCCAACCCGGAACTTGTGCGCGATCCGACTTGCGCATGACCCCCATATAGTCGGCGACGTTGTCCAAAGTCTTGACGCTGAGCTCGCTTAAGTCCCGTTTTACGACCTTGTACAAGTCGACGTTGCTGCGTCCGAAGATCCTGACCTCTTTCACGCCGCCCCCGGCGCTGAACTTGGCAGGACTCCCGTCCCTTCCGATCGTTAAGCGGAGCTTGAATTTTTCTGCTCTCGTTTTCAAGTATTGCCAATCAAACTCGTCAGTGTTGTAGCCGACGATAACGTCGGGGTCATATTCGTGAATGAACGAGATGAAGTCGGCGATGACCCGCTTATCCTCTTTATCATCGCCAACCGAAAGGAAGGTTGTTTCATCGGCTCCGGTAGCTATAGAAATGATGATGATGGGGTCCTTGCTCGGAATTGGAACGCCACCGTGGCTTAGCATCTCGCAGTCAAAGGCCATTACTTTGAGATCGGGATTCTTGCGGTGCTGTTCTGCTTCTATGTGGTCGACATCGAAGGCAAAGGAAAAATGCGGATCGGCGCGTTCGCGCCCTTCCACCAGAACCTGATCCATAGGCACGAGTTCGCGATCGATTACGTACCGGACGGCGAATAAAATGTCTGCTTCCCGGACACTCACGCCAACCGCAGCTACCTTTTCGCGCAATATCGGCACGTGTTGCGGGTGATCGACGTACACTTTGAGCACAGTGACGGGCTGTCCGAAATCCGTGCGCACGACACGTTCGACGCGATTCGGCCGGATCTCCTCACCAGACCGCATCGACGCTATAGACATTATAGCGTCAGCGTCGTCCGTTACCGCATAAAAATAGGGTTCAAAATTAGGATCGTAGGCGATGATATTGCGACCGAGCTCGTCTTTCAGCCACATGCGAATGACTGCGCGGCCGTCCAACGTGATGTAGTCAACATCAAGCAAAAAGCATCGAAGCCGCATCAATAAACGAAAGTTTTCGATGCTACATAAACATGCCGAGGAAGGCGCAAATATTACGGTTTAAAAGAAAGAGTCCATTTCTTTGATATCGAGGTCGTCTTTGCTTATTGCGCCATCGTCAAGAATGGAGCGTCTTATCAGCACTGTAGTTTCTGCTCGAATCGCGAGCGCAATACAGTCGCTCGGACGGGCGTCAAGTTGTTTTTCAGTCCCATTAACCTTTATGGAGAGTCGCGCATAGTAGATTCCTTCGTCGACGTCGTCTATGACTACGGTGACGATGCTCGCGTCAAAGTTCTCGAGTAGCGACATTATTAAATCGTGTGTCATAGGGCGTGATGGCACCTCTCCGTGCAGGGCCGCATTTATTGAGATTGCTTCAGAGATGCCGATGTATATCGGCAGGAAGCGGTGTCCGTCATCGGTCAACAATACCACTGGCGTATGTCCAGTAGTCGTGCTAACCATGTAGATCCCCTTGACCTCCACCGGGGTAACGTCATCTCCCATTATAACGTCATCTCCCATTATTTACACCAATACTGTAGCTGTATATTAAACTGACTGCCGCTTAATACGCGCGTTAGGGTCTATAACAACGCGAAAGCAGCCCCCAGCAGGTCGCTTTGATTCGGACATGCTACGCTATCGGTCCAGCACGGTTCAAAGTTCCCCTACACATGCGCTGGTACATTAGCGTTCGCGCCTTATCCCGATACGTGAAGAACCTAAAGTCCTGCAAGGCTAATATATACATTAGCACACATCACTGAAATAAGCATCACACGAGATATCGATCGCTTCGCTCACGCCTAGGGCTATGAAAAAAATTATTATAATTGATTACGGTCTCGGCAATTTAAGAAGTGTAACGCGCGGCCTCGAGCGTGCAGGGGCACAGGCGGAGATCACTTCGGAAGCCAGTCAGCTCGTCCGAGCAGACGGCTTGGTGCTTCCAGGAGTGGGGGCATTCAAGAGCGGCATGCACAACATCAAAGATAAGAAGAAAGCGTTACTGCGTGCCGTAGACGAAGGTACGCCCGTGTTAGGAATCTGCTTGGGGATGCAGATGTTGCTGACCGCGAGCGATGAAGGTCGGAGTGAAAGCGGGCCGGTCGAGGGCTTAAATCTCCTCACAGGTCACGTTAAGCGGTTCAACTTCGGGGCCACCTCAGAGAAACTTAAAATACCCCACATGGGATGGAATCGCCTGGAGGTGGTGAAAGAGAACGCTTTGGTCCAAGGTGCCAACGGTGCATACGCGTATTTCGTTCACTCGTATTATGTGGAGCCCGGAGAACATACGGTTGCAACTTCAAACTATGGGACCACATTTGCCGCTGTCGTTGCGAGCGGAAACGTTTTTGGAACGCAATTCCATCCAGAGAAGTCTTCTTCAGCTGGCTTGCAGATGTTGAAGAACTTCGTGGAGATGTGCTAATGGATCTTGAAGGCTACACGAAAAGGGCCCTAAGGCGAGGCTTAGCCAAAGAAGTAATTGAGCGCACGCTCGCAGAGCGAATTCTAGAAGTCCGCGACATTCCTCTCAATTCCGCAGTGCGTATAGCCCAAGCGGTTGTCGAAGAAGCGGAACGCACTCTCTGTGATAGGGAACGCTCTGGGGTCACGATGGGTAATTTCGGGGTCGGCTCACGGGGATCCGGCGATTTTTATGTACACGAAGAAATAGCTAGGATCATCGGAAAAACGAGCGCGATTGTCGGCTCTGATCAGCTTGATGATTCCGGAGTAGTCAGAGCAAAAGGTGAATTGATAGTGGTAACAGTAGACGGCATGCATTCGCGCTTGAGTGACTTCCCATTTCTCGCGGGATTCCACGTCACACGTGCATCCCTGCGGGATATCTATGTCATGGGTGCACAGCCGGTCGCCTTGTTTTCCGACATTCATCTCGCTGACGACGGGGACGTATCGAAGGTGTTTGACTATACGGCAGGCATCGGGGCAGTAGCGGACGTTATGAATGTTCCGTTAGTCACCGGAAGCACGTTGCGGGTTGGTGGCGACGTTGTGATCGGCGACCGACTGACAGGCTGCGTTGGTGCCGTTGGCGTAGCGAGCGATCAAGGCTTGACGGCGCGGATCAATGCACGCGAAGACGACGTTATTCTCATGACCGAAGGCGCTGGCGGCGGAACCATAACAGCTACAGCGCTTTATAATGGCTGTTCAGACGTGGTAAAGCAAACGTTGAACCTGAAGTTTCTTCACGCGTGCGATAGGTTACTACGAGATGGTCTCGTCACCAAGATACATGCGATGACTGATGTCACGAACGGCGGTATACGAGGAGATGCCGAGGAAATATCAAAAACGGCGCAGGTAAAGCTCGTTTTTGAAGAGGAGAAGATACGGCGGCTCATCGATCCCACGGTTTTGACTATGCTCGACGATTTGCAGATCGATTACATGGGCGTCTCCATTGATTCATTGCTCATAGTTGCTCCGGCTCAGCTCGAAGCGGAAATAAAAAGCACCCTAAACGGCATCATAAAGGTCGATCAAGTAGGCCATGTTGAGTCAGGGAGCGGCGCCGAAGCGCTCCGTGATGGTAAGCGGGTCACTATCACGCCGAAGTTCCGCGAATCAGCCTATACACCCGTAAAGAAAGTAGTCGGTGAACACGCAGATGATCAAGAAATACAACAAATGCGTGCCCGGGTCGATCTGGCTGCCGCGCGCGCACTAAGCAAGAAGGAACAAATGATCACCTATCTCCGAACGGGAGACAACCTCCCCGACGTGAGCTGCTAGGCAAAAACTAGCCCGTTGGATGGGGCTTTATTATGGCAATGGTCGCACATCCTTTTCGGTTCAAACTGATCAATTTTTTTGGTGCTTTGACGCTATAGAAGGCTCTGGGGAGCTTTTTGATTCTGGGTGGAAGTTGCCTACTTGTAGCGAAAAGTGGTCTACTCCACCGCTACAACGTAGCGGATTCACAATTGAAACAGCTCCCCATAGCGTGAACCGTGTTTCGTTCAGCCGGAATCCCACAGGCGAGACGCTTACTAACCTCACATTGCCATTCACTGCTGATGAGCTTTCAGAGTATGTGTTCAACCGTTTGTTAGGTTTAGCAGAACCCTCCTGCATTTGGATTGAACGGGCTGCGAAGAAGTTGTGGCAAACCACCTTGGCGTCATTTCGCAACATACCTTGCAACAACTGCAAGCCGAAACGCTACAGCGGTACCACTGCTCTATAAGCCACAGCAAGATCCTCTCGCTTGCGAAGTCTTTTCTGTCGTACCTAACGAAGATTAGGCTCGATACCCGCTATCTTGCCTTCGGAATCTTCTTGCAGATGCCCAAAGCGGTGAAGGTACGAAAAGCGACTACGTCGCGCATTATTACGCAGGCCGACATTAAAAATGTGCTTCGATACATCAAACGCGCTGAACAAGAGGGCAAGATATCGCAGCGCAGATCATTGCAATATGCAGCGCTTATTCTGTTTAGAGCATACACAGGGCAGCGGGCTATGTCGACGATTTCCCATCTCAAAGCGGGGCAATTTAGAGCTGCTCTCAAAACTGAAAAGCCAGTGTTGCTCGTAAAAGCTAACCAGGACAAGATAAGGATGGGGCACTATGTGCCACTTTGTCCTCAGGTGGTGCAAGCTATTGAGCCCCTGTTGGACGCAAGAGGCGACGCTGAACTTATGTTCATATACAACTCACTGGTCATGTGCTAAAGCGAGAGAATATTCCCCTTTCACGGATAGCGACTCATTTCACGCTGGGTGACCTCAGGAAGTTTGCAGAGCAAAATGGGGATGTCATTCAATGGGAACAATCCAACAGGGCTTATATCCTGACGCACGGGGTTTCAGGCGTTTCGTGGAGCCATTATCGAAATCCATTGCCTGAGTACGTATATGATATCTACATGACGTACTGGGAGAACGTCGATTTCGCAGTCTAAGCATGTCGCTGAACGATCCTGCTCTCG
>PLGY01000073.1 GCA_003139855.1 Candidatus Methanoflorens stordalenmirensis | reverse complement strand
TTCGCTCCGGTGGTGGCGTTGAGGGCATAGAGGTTTGTGACCCAGCTCCCCACGTATACGGTGCCGTTGGCGACGGCAGGGGATGAGTCAACATAGCTTCCGGCCGTGTGGCTCCACAGCTTCGCCCCTGTGGTGGCATTGAGGGCGTAAACATTGTGGTCATCGCTTCCCACGTAGACGACGCCGTTTAAAACGGCAGGGGAGGAGAGCACGGCGGCTCCGGTCGTGTAGCTCCACAGCTTCGCCCCTGTGGTGGCATTGAGAGCGTAAACATTGTGGTCATCGCTTCCCACATAGACCACACCGTTTAAGACGGTTGGGGAGGAAAGCACAGAATTTCCGGTCGTGTAGTTCCACAGCTTCGTCCCAGTGGTGGCGTTGAGAGCGTAGACTTTACCATCTTCACTGCCCACGTAGACCACGCTGTTGACGATGGCAGGAGAGGAGTACACCAAGCTTTTGGTCGTGTAGTTCCACAGCTTCGTCCCAGTGGTGGCGTTGAGAGCGTAGACGTTGTGGTCATTGCTTCCCACGTAGACGACGCCGTTTAAAACGGCGGGGGAGGAGTACACCTCGCCTTCGGTCGTGTATTTCCACAGCTCAGCCGCGGTCGTGGCGTTGATGGCGTAGAGGTTGTGGTCCCAGCTCCCCACGTAGACAACGCCCTTGGCGACTGCGGGAGAGGAGCCCACGTGGCCTCCGGTGGTGAAGCTCCACGTCAAAGGGCCATTCGACCTCCCTGCGACGGGGCTATAGTCGCCGGTGTGTTGGGTGTTGTAACGAAACATCATCGTATCGGTCTGTGCTGCTGCAGAAACGGTCATGGCGCCTGCAAATAAGACTGTAATAAGAAGAATGACGACAGAAAATGAGAGGATTTTGTATACGCGCATTATTGCCTCATAAGGCGTTCTTAGACGCCTAGAACGCTTCAGAAGATAGATAAAGGCTCCGATTTGAAACTGACGGCGAGTAGTGCGCTCTGAGGCTTTTAGATTGAAAAAAGAGATAATGAGCTGCTCGCGTTACCACTGCAGCTCGAGCACTTCTAGTAGTTCTTCTTTCACTACTTCACCACCGCGAACGTCGTGCTAAATTCGGACGGCGCGTATTTACTGTCCTCCGGATAGCTACAGGAACGCGCGAACGCCAACGGAGAGCTTTGCCGTATCTGATGGTGAGAGTTGCAGCTGGTAGTGTGGCGACGCTCCACCATTACATCCAATGGTGAACTTCGAGGTATCTCCCGGTGGCAACCAGCCTCGTAGTGGTCGATGAACTGCGCCGTGGCGCAGCCGGGCGACTCCAGCGCAGGCGGCGCATTAATAACTCGATTTTTAACCAATAGACATCGCCCACTCGATATCGGCATATATAGGTGTAGGCGTTTCAGCGCGCCACTGCGTGAAAAAAAAAGAATTGGAGAGCTTTAGCGCCCCCTCCTCACCACGTAAGCGGCGATTACGAGTCCGACAAAAAGGAGTACGACTAAAATGAGTACGACTCCGAAGCCGGACATCGTACCCTGACTTGTGGCTACAGCTGCATAGCCGACGGCGTGGACGTTGTTGTTCTCGCTCCCCACATAGACCACTCCGTTGGCGACAGAAGGAGAGGAGTACACTGAGGCTCCGGTCGTGTAGTTCCACACATTCGCCCCGGTAGTGGCGTTCAAGGCGTAGATGTTGCCGTCATAGCTCCCGACGCAGACCACTCCGTTGGCGACGGCGGGAGAGGAAGGGACGGCGCTTCCGGTCGTGTAGTTCCACACGTTCGCCCCGGTAGTGGCGTTCAGCGCGTAGACGTTGCTGTCATCGCTCCCCACGTACACCACGCCGTTGGCGACAGCGGGAGATGATTCAACATGGTCCCCGGTCGTGTAGTTCCAAAGCTTTGTGCCGTTGTTAGCGTTGAGAGCGTAGACGTTTTTGTCATCGCTCCCCACGTAGACGACGCCATCGGCGACGGCAGGAGAAGAGAGCACGGCGTTCCCTGTCGTGTAGTTCCACACGTTTGCCCCGGTAGTGGCGTTGAGGGCATACACGTTTTTGTCATCGCTTCCCACATAGACAACGCCGTTGACAACAGAAGGAGAGGAGTACACTGCGGCTCTGGTCGTGAAGCTCCACTTAAAAACGCCGGTCGTTGCGTTGAGGCCGTAGGTGCTGTTGTCATTGCTCCCTACGTAAACAACGCCGTTGACAACGGAAGGAGAGGAGTAGACCGAGGCTCCGGTCGTGTAGTTCCACACGTTCGCCCCGGTAGTGGCGTTGAGGGCATACACGTTTTTGTCATTGCTCCCCACATAGACCACACCGTTTGAGACGGCGGGTGACGAGTCCACCGGGCCTCCGGTCGTGAAGCTCCACAACAGTTGGCCGTTTGCCGGCACGGGCCCCGCTACCGCGCTGTAATCGCCGGTGTGTTGGGCATTGTAACGAAACATCATCGCATCGGTCTCTGCGGCTGCAGGAACGGTTACAGCGCCCGCGAATACCACTGAAATGAGAAGAATAACCATGGAAAAAGAGACGATTTTGGATAAGCGCATGTTTGCCTCTTGCAATGTTCGTTGACGCCTAAGAACGTGTCGAAGATACGATAAAGGCTGCGCTCTGAAATAGACTGAGGCCCTGAAATCGAAAAAAGGAATAATGAGCTGGGAGCTACGGACTGCTAAAAGAGACACACCGTAACATCTTGGCTGGAGCTGCTTAAACTCCGCACGGCAATAGTACCATTCCGTGAAGTATTCCTGCAGCCATCAAAAGGCCCACGCCTCCGGCTAATATAATGAGCGCAAGAATACATACTACTACAATTGTTATACTAGTGCCTAGCTGTAAAAACGTCTCTTCTTCTCTCTCTTTTGCCATGCTGCTGCCTTGTTTATACCAATACGTAACACTCGTTCCTAGCGCTTGCATATATTAATTTGTTTTTCAATTTAGTAAAAAAAGTATAGTATCGTGGATTCCTTTCACAACGCTTCGCCTTCGGGTTTGAAGGCGCATGGAGGCGGTCCACAGTTAGCGCATTAAGATCGACTTCAACCTAGTGAGAACCTAAATCGGCCTCATGTAGATATCTAAAAAAAATACTGTGAGTCACTCAACTGTTAGTTAGTCCCTGCTGATTATTGATATATGGGCTGAGTCAAATTCGCAAACGATGGTTTCAGGGCTTGACATATCGATTCGAGAGAGGTGAACCACGAGCCTCAACGGTGTAAACGCATCTGTGTGTCTGTTTATGAAGTCACCCTCAAGGTGCATCTGCTTGTCAGTTTTAAGGTGCTGGTATAGCTGCGGCAACAACCTCTGGTCTTCCTGGGGATCAAGGAAAATTACACCGTATATGTCCGCAAGTCCGTTAGCCGTGGCCCGTGGGTTTTCCAAAGTTCCCGCGTGTATCTCATCTGGCTTGATTGAGCATCTAGCAAAGCCCTGCCCAGTTTGCACCTGATCGTCAAGATAGAAGGTCAAATCACCGACACTCTCATATTCTTCCCGCATTCTGTCCAAAAAATAGAAGGCCATTTAAGTCTTTAAAACTGTCGAATCATACTCAGAATCATACTCACGCACCATGCTCCTTGACACGCGCTGTTCCATTTTACTCTCCTTGCTTCGTACACAGGGTTACGACCGACATTAGAACGCTTGACGGTTGGACAATTTAGATCCGCACTCCGTGAAGAGAAGCCTGTGCTTCACGTGCTTGCTGAGCAAGAAAAGAACAGGATCGAGCATTACGTGCCTTTGCACCCCTCAGTTATTGATACAATTAGCGAGGTCTTAGCGCACGATTTTGACGAAAAAGACGATGCCAAGCTCTTCTTTATGTTCAATTCGTTTCAAAACTGTGATAGAACGACAGAGAATCCCGCTTTCGCGTGTTCGTGACGCAAGCAAGGCACGTATGTGGTTAAGTGACTTCCGCAAGTTCGCTGAACAATTTGGAGATATAATCGGCTGGGATGCGACAAACCGCAAGTATGTCCTAGGGCCTGGGATGACTGGCGGTGACTGGGAACATTATAAGCACCCCCTTCCCGAGGACGTCTACGACACATCCATGCGATACTGGCGAGATGTAGAGCCTTCGTGCATAAACTACTGCACGATTAGGTACTCCCCTAACGCTCCTCGCGGCTCTAGCGCTCGGAGCCCTGAACAGAAACTCTGAGGCCCTAAGAAAGGGGGGAGGACGAGATCGTGTTTAATGCTCGATCGCAGCAGCAAAGTAGATGTTTTTCCCGGAGGCTTTCAGGGGAATCCCATACACCATACTGCATCCTTTGAACATCCCGAGTTTCATTGCGGCAACGCCGGCGGTATACATGACACGGTTGTCCACGTTATGGATGCTCGCCGTTTTCACTGCTGACCCTACAGCAATGCCAAGGTCAGTAACCTTGAACACGCAGTTCGGACCTTTGTAATCCGTTTTATTGGCCTTTGCCGCTGCACCGGCTATTTCCATATCCTTGCAGCTTACGTACCCGCATCCACCACAGTTCAGTCCGAGTGACTTCTCCCCGCTTACTCCAATGAGGAACGTCGCATCACTGACTTTGACCTGTTCGCCGTTGATCCGAAAAAAGTCCATGCCGGTTTCGGCAGCGATATGGAGCATCTTCTCGGCGATCTTCTCTTGGTCTTTGCCCGTGACGATCTCAATAGTGATTGAATCGAGTCCTACGGCTTTCGGTGCGGTCCGTGCTGCCAGCGCCATAAGTCCGGCAACGGTATTTACTGCTTCTGTTTCTGCAGACATACCGGATTATTAGTTTTACACAAGAAAAGTATTACGCCACCTGAAACACTTTTTTAGCCGCTAATTCTGTCAAAATCGCTCTTGATGCTCCTAGCAGCCAGCATTCCCGTAGAAAATGCCGCTTGCAGATTATAGCCCCCCGTATCCCCGTCCACATCCAAAACCTCGCCCACCAGATATAGTCCTTTGACCAGTCTGGACTGCATGGTTTTGGGATCGACCTCAGCGGTTTCCACTCCACCTCTGGTGCACATGGCCAGGTTAAAGCCACAAACATCGGATACGACCAGAGGTAGACCTATCAGATTATCAATCAATCGATTTCGCATCTTTCGGGTCAATTGAGCCGTTTGCAGGTCAGAGGCAATCCCCGAGATCTCCAGCAATCTCTTTGTCAAACGGGGAGAGAGTGGCACACCAGCAGGCACAAAGTTAGGCAGACTTGCCAGCACAGACCGTAAGCTCCTTCCACCATCACGCCGTGCCCTTTCCACGAGCCATTCCTCCAGTGCCTCTCGTCTGTCCTCCGGCACAAAAGAGAGCTTAATTACGTCTTCTGCTCTGATATACCTGGATAAGTCCAAAATTCCTGGGCCCGAGAGTCCATCGTGGGTGAAAAGAATATCGCCCCGATGTTCTTTGATTTTTGCATGGCGATAGAGCGAGAGCTTCACATCCGAAAACGAGAGACCAGCCAGCTCAGAGAACGGATATTCCTTTATGAAAATTGGGGTTAGAGCCGGACCGATCTCAGATATGCTGTGGCCAAGGATGCCGGCAAACCTGTAGCCGTCTCCGCTCGATCCCGTGGCCGGATAGGAGCGCCCCCCTGTGGCTATCACCAACAGCTTGGAGCGATAGCTGCCACCAACACAGCCCACAAAAAAACCATCCCCCCTCCTGGTTATGGACTTGACAGCCTGGCTGCACTTGATAACTACCCCCAATTCTTGGCATTGCAGGGTCAAGATATCCAGCACATCTCTTGCCTGCATAGTATCTGGGAATATCTTNNCGCAGGAACCTGCCATGATTTCCATAGTGGTCAAGAAAGTCCTGAATATCTCCATCGTGAGTTATATTGCAGCGGCCAAAACCTGATATCAGGAGCTTATGCCCCGGGGAACTTTTTCTTTCTATAATCACTATCTTTTTACCATTCTGCATGGAGTTTATGGCGCAAAAAAGCCCGGAAGGCCCGGCCCCGACAATAATCAGATCGCAGTCTTCGGGTCCAGGCAAAAGCTCATCCCTCTCGCCGGTTTCACGTACATCATCTGGCTTAGCTCGGATTTTTTTATGAAATTTTGCCAAAGGAACCACTCTACATCTATTATTGCCAAACTGATCGGTAAAAAGCTTTAGGAGTCGCTTATATAGCTTTGTGAGTGTATGGAAATATCAGATCTGAGGTGCAATATGCTAAAGATTGCCCCTTATCTTGGAATCACGCGGATGACCCTCAACCTCTATCGGAAAGATGTTTCCTCCATGACTGGTTCAGATTCTCAGCCATGGTAAAAACGCGCCACGCCACGTTCAGTGATCCGCAAGGGACTTTATTATCTATAAGAGACTGGATAAGGTGTATTTTTTTAAGGAACTGTGAGAAGTCCTTCAGCCTCCATCCCGTGTTATTCAGAGGCAATACTAGCGTGATTCAAAAGTTATTTAAGGGCGAAAAAAGGGGTATGCAGAAACGGAGCNNTCCGTCATAGGAATTGTTAAGAGTGATATAAACGTCGAGGGCATAGAAGGTTAAAAATGGCATGCTGCCGTCCAAGTCAAACACAAATAGCGCGCGATGGTGTTAAGGGAATAATCATATCGACAATAGAGGTTAATGGCGCGCCCGAAACCGTGCTTATTGATAAAAATACGACCTACGTCGTCGCTAAGTATAATACGCTCCGAGGGGCGCTACATGGACATACCTATTTTTGCGATGCGGTCGCCAAATCTTATGTGATAAAAGACGCCTGGGACGATGAGATAACTCTAGTACCGCGCGACGGGGCTTGACAACCCTGCGGACTCGTGATAGTCTGCCACACAGCAGTCGAGGCAGAAAGAGAAATATTGCTTAGACATGGAAGGTGGTTAGACCCCTTGAAATTCTACATACTGGGCCGCGGGGGTTACCAGGCCTTGACCAGAGATTCCCAAAGGAGAATAAGGTGCCAATCCCTCTGAGTGGAATCGTCAGCCGCAACCAACTGCAGGACCGTTTTAGGCAGGCGATACGCGACCCTCTCGGTCAGGCTCAGCAAATAGGCGCAGCGGATATCGTTGTGGGGATTCCCTTCTACAATGAAGCGGACTCGATTGGTCACGTGTTGAGGACGGCCGTCCAGGGACTGGATCAATACTATCCCGATGCGAAATCGGTGATCGTAGCCGCCGGGTCGCCGGTGGGCGGGAAAGCGCTCCGGGCCATCAACTCCACGCGTCTGAGGAAGAAATCCCTTGTGGGGAGTATCGCATTCAAATTCGATGACGACCTACTGGATGGGAAGGGCTGGAGCATCCGGGCGATCATGGAGATCGCGGATCAACTGGGGGGCGATCTGGTCCTGCTGGAGGCCGATCTGGCCAGCCGAAGAAACAAAAAAGAAGTGGTGGGGATGGCTCCGGAGTGGATTCGGTCTTTGCTCGACCCCGTCAAGCGTGGTCAGATGGATCTGGTGGTCTCCCGGTTCAATCTGCATTATGCTGATGTCATCGCCCACGCCAATCTGACGTATCCACTGCTGAGTTCGGTGTACAACTCTCCGGTCCATTCCCTCGTGGGCGGCCTCCGGGGCATCGCCCACCAACTGCTTCGGGTTTATCGGGATGAAGCGCGCCGCAACTGGAACACAACAACCGGCGGACATGGGATAGACGCTTGGATTGTCACCAACGCTATCGTCACCAATGCCCGGATCGGCGAAGCCAACCTCGGAGTGAAAATCGATAACGAACCAGGAGGGAAGTGGGAACTGGTGTTCCGGCAGGTGACCCGATCGCTGTTCGATCAAATTCTCAAAGACCATGATTGGTGGCAATCGACTCAAATAGCTGAAGAGCCGCCCATTCTGAAACGATTACCGACAGTCGGCGTTCGGAAACCGCATCGGCCCATGGCGGCAGAGATGGCTCCGGATGTGCTGATGGCCAAATACCAGGGGGGTTTCAACCGATTCCATTGGCTGTACGATAAGATATTCCCGGCCGAGATCTGCCAGCAACTGGAGAATATGGCTGAGGTCCAAGCGAGCGAGTTCAAATTCTCAGCCGGCCTATGGACAACCATCCTGTATGATTTGCTTTTAGCCTATGCCTTCAATCGAGACTTTACCCAGGATGACCTGTTCGATTCCCTCATGCCCCTGTATGACGGGTTCACCGGCAGCAACTTGATCGAAATCGAAGCGCTGAGAACCGAACTGGAGTCGACCGCTTCTGTGAACGTCGACCATCTTATTTCCATTGAAGCCGAGGCGCGGATCGAAGAGCTGGTGAATGAGTTCCTCGTGCAGAGGCCGACATTCATGGCGGCATGGCAGGAGCAGGCCGAAGCGCTCAAACCCCCGGTGCCCCAGGTGACCTATCGAGAATTCATTCCCGGAGTGCCTCTGGTGGTTCCGTCGCAGTTAGCAGCCCCCGACGGCGGGATCGTCACGGCGAACGATGTTTATGATTCGGTGTTTGCCAGACGCCGCCAAGAATTCGAGCATTTCGTTTATGATCGGCTGGGAGTCCGGCGCGAAGCCAGCTCTCAGGAAACGTCTCTGGCTATCCGGCAATTCCTCCTCTCGGTGGAGAACCGCCTTTTCCCCGATGCAGATCTCTCGACCATCGAAGGCACCCAACAGGTGGTCGACGCCATTTTTGCCGACCTCCCCCCTCAGAAGGCCTTCTCCCTTGTTCCCGAAAAGATCTCTGCTATATTGGCGCAGATGCCGCCGACGGTTCTGCCGATCAAACTCGGTTTTGATACTCTCGATGAACTCTTGCAAAAATACGATCCGCGGGACGTTCTGGCCCTGGTTAGCTGGGTTGAGGATCGACACTATGTCGAGGGTCTCTGGGGCATCATTCGGGAGACCATTCGTCCAGAACATTCTGGCCCCTGCGATATCAAGTCGCTCGTGGTCAATGGCGATGATTTCCCGTCGCTGGTGGAGATGAAGGATTCTTCCGCCCTGGATAAACTGGGCTCCGGCATTTTGGTGACCAGCCTTCATAAGGGGATGGGCGGTGAATTCCCCCGGCTACGATACCTGACGACCATTGTCAAGAATATCGTCGAGGCTGAAATGTTCGGTCAGGTGTGGCAGAGATTTGCTTCGGAGCGAAAGGACTTTGGCCGGAAGGTCATCGAGTCGATTGAGGGCCACTGGGGAAGAAACCCTCTGTCGGCGTACAGTATATTCGAAGCCGCCATCCACCGATCAGTGGCCACGCGCCTGCGCCAGATGGCTGAGGCCATCGCCACGAAGAATCCGGGCAATAAGGATCGATTGACGCTAGCCGATGATCTCAGATCGGTAGCCGATTCCTATCATCTGGCGTTGTCGCTCCCCGATGGCGGCTTTGTGACGTGCTCCGCATGGTCGTGGGCGAGCTACAGCTTCAAAGGGGGCAGGACTTCCCCCCCACCCTTCTCAGCGCACGTTGAGACGGACTGGACATCCCGGGAGTTCCTCCTCGAATATTTCAAGGCTGTCGGAGGGAACATCGAAGACTTGGGAGAGAAGGTGACCGAGTTGATGGGGCAGGGAAGGGCACGGGAAGATTTGGCTCAACTGGTGCTGGGAACGGAAAAGGAAGCCAGCGAAATTATGCCCAAAGCAACAGCAGGCCCCGTTGAAGGGCAGCCTCCGGCCGGAATGCTGAAGCGGTATGTGCATAATCCGGTGCTCGAGTCCGTCAAAAACCACCCCTGGGAATCCAGATATGTGCTCAATGCGGGCGCTATCAAATTGGATGGCAAAGTCTATCTGGTTTACCGCGCAGTCGGCGAAGACAAAGTCTCGCGGCTAGGTCTCGCCGTCAGCGACGATGGATTCAGATTCAAACACCGGCTCGATCATCCCATCTTCGAACCGGAGGAAAAAGCGGAAGCGCAAGGGTGCGAGGATCCTCGTCTGACGCGGATAGGGGATCGTATTTACATGACCTACACTGCCTACGATGGCATGATCGCCCAAGTCGCCCTAGCGTCAATTCCGGTGGATGCTTTCCTGCATAGACGCTGGAAAGCCTGGCAGAGACACGGCACGGTTTTCCCGGGAATCACCAACAAAGATGCCGCCTTGTTTCCCGAGCAGTTCAACGAGAAGTTCGCCATGCTTCATCGCGTGGATCCGCACATGTGGGTGACCTTCTCTCCCCACCTGAGCTGTCCCTGGCCCAGAAAGATGCATAAAATACTGGCGGGAGCCACCTGCGGGATGATGTGGGATGCGAGCAAGATCGGTGGCGGCTCCCAGCCGATCAAAACCAGGTTCGGCTGGTTGCTCATCACCCACGGAGTCGACTATGCGCATATCTATCGGCTGGGGGTTATGCTATTGGACCTGGAAAATCCCGCCAAACTGCTCTATCGTTCCCCTAACTTCATTCTGGAGCCGGAAGACGACTGGGAGCTGGGCAAGGTTGAGCGGTCGTGGGTTCCCGGCGTCGTGTACACGTGTGGAGCTGTTCCAAGAGACGGGGAGAAGGGCATCCTCGATGCGGATGATGAACTGATCGTCTACTATGGCGCTGCGGATTCGGTGATCTGTGCGGCCAGTGCTCGCATTGGAGACCTAATACCGGAGAGGTTCCGCTGGACGATTGCTCCCGAACCCAGTCCTGTCTAGATCGAGGATGGAGTCCCTTGCCCGAGCTATGTGATGAATTATGTGCAATCGATTCGATCGTGCTCCATCATTCTTTCCGGCGCGTCCATGCGTCAGGTCCCCCTATTAAAAGCGGCATCAACTGACAGATGTCCATCTCGTTTAGATACGGGACTATTTCATCGCGCTCAGAATCTTCAACGGTGATACCCTTAAGTTCGACCGCCGTTTCGGGTGTCACAATCGGCCCAACTTTCTGATGCCAATGCAGCACAACCCGTTTGGGCTCGAGCACTGATTTGCAGCCTTTTTTCACTTTTTGTGTTGCGCAAACCCACGCAACCACAAGCTCGTTAAGCTTATCCGACTGCTCTCTTTTGTCCCGTCCAGGAAAGAGCGATAGATCGGGAAAGTTCTCGGAGACGAACTTGATCTCGATTTCGTGCGCTACGTTCATGCCGCCTATCCCGCCACGCGTGCCTACCCCGTGGCTGGCGATCCTGGAGTAAGGGAAAGGCGTTTCATAGACGTGAGAGGCTGCTTCTTCCTAACTCCGCACCAATATGCTCCGCTTTGAATAGAGATAAGCGGTAGGTGCTAAGTTAGCAAAAATGAGCGTGAGCGCAGCTCCAGAAATACCGATCAATGGAATCAAAACCACGTCTACGCTGATGAGTACCGCCAGCGCAAGAACGCTGCTTATCGTGACCACCTTCGCCCCACTCGTGCCAACGGATCCTGCGAGCGAAGCGTAGGATTCATCAACTACCACGATCACTGCTGCGATTGCAAAAAAGAACGCAATCTCCCAGCTGAAGGGGTAGCGACTTCCATAAAAAATGAAGGCAACAAACTCCAAAAAAACGATTGAGGGCACGAGCGAGACGGCCAAGTACGGCACTGCCCTATTTATTTTGCGGAAGAGCGCCTCCCTATCGCTGCTTTTTGACGCATAAGGAAAGAAGCTTGCGTTAAAAATACCCCACAGCATGAGGGCTACTGTTATTGATGGAAGGAAGTACGCGTTGTAGATGCCGACGTTTGCTGTCGTCGTGAATGCATTGATCAGCAATCTGTCGACGCCCAGAAAGGCGGCTGCGAAAGCACCGGGAGCAGCGAAGAGCGAGTAGTTGATTATTTTCTTCGCCCAAAACCGGTCAAATTGAAGCCTCAAGTAGGTGCGAAGGTACACGACCAAGATGAGGCCAATGACGGCGTACGAGACATACGATGAGTACGCAGCTACCTGCCACGACCTCATATCGTCGCTCAGAAATGCGAGAAACACGGCGAGCAATATGACTGATTGAAAAGCATTAGCAAGTGCATATACCTTCATTCTTGATAGGATTCTGAGAGGGCTCATCATGAGCGCAAAAAACGCAGAGATAACGGCGTACGCGATCGAGAAGAGGAATAGTGCCGAAGAAATCCCGAACAGTCGGGATAATTGCGGGGTGAGTAGAACGTAGATAGCCGTGAGAGCGGCAGTGAGCAACGCGATTTGAACGCTGGAAGTGGAGATGATTCGAACCCGAATGGCATCATTTTGTGCCCCTGAAGCGTATTTTATCATCGGCACCATACTTAGCCCCATAAGCACGGCGAGAATAACACTCACCGTCACCATGATGCTGAAGCTGCCGAACTCGTCTGGGCCCAGTGCGCGTGCCGCTATAATGCTGAATACAAGCGTCACTAGTGCTCCGGCAAGCGTGCCGACCGCCACCTGCGAGGTGCTCACGAAGAACCTTTGAGCTTCGCCGCCCATCTCTTCCTTGAAGATAAGTTCGTACGGCGCGCTGAGCAGACGATAGCCGAATTGCCTAAGGTTTGCCACGAGTGGAACCGAGACAGAATTGGCTTTGTTTGGTATATAATTTGAGCAGCATCGACTCTTCAAGACTGGCAACATTATTACTTGGCATAGCCTATCGTCACCTGTGCAACTGCTCCGCACGCACAAGATAGGCCTTCATAGCTCGAAGCCGTCTCACGCCTACCCGATCATTCGGCTCCCGCGGGAGTTTCAAGGGCTTGTCGGCCCCAAAGTGGGGATATATCAAACGGTGCACGAAGCTGCCCTCGCTTTTCTCGTCAAAGTTGTTGAACATGCAACAGAAAAGCTCAGCACGAGCTCTAATTCTAAAAACGAGCGTTTAAACGGCGAATGTCGGGCGTTCGAATCCACTCAGACGTCTATTCTTGTTTTTGTGAACTTTAGACCTGCGTTTTAAAGAAGAAGCTATTGATGCCTTTTGATTAGTTATTGGAGAGCTGATAGCCTTTTACCAATCAGTTTCTAAACCTTGATCAACAAAGTCCAAGGGGTTGACTGCAGAGTAAGTAATCTCTTCGTTCTTTTCCGCAGATTGCCTCGCGACCATGCACGAACAGATCAAGTAGTTTTCTCGGGTCAACTTATCCTTGTTTGATCGCACGCGTGGCCGCTTTGTGTGCATACAGGTGATATACGAACATCACGTCAGCTAGTCGCTGCGCTTGGCGTACATTGTGCTCTGCTATGCAGTCCCAGTTCCTCCTCCTCGCAAACATTGCCGCACAGCGGTAGCAAGTCTATATCGGGCGTATGTTTGTTGTCAGTCTGAAATAACTATTTTAGCAGCGGGGCCTGTCGTACGTAATCGAGGTGCAACGATGAAAATACTCGGAATAAACAGCAGTCCGCGTGGGAAGAACAGTCGGACGCTTAAGCTGGTTGACGCTGTCTTAGACGGTGCGAGGCAGCACGGAGCAGAAACGGAACTGGTTGATATTGGCGCACTAGACATACGGTATTGTCTAGGGTGTCTAGTTTGTTACGCTGAAGGCGAGTGCGTCCAGGAGGACGATCTCGCTGAATTGGTAGACAAGATGCTCAGTGCCGATGGCATCGTGCTCGGGTCGCCTGTGTACATGCACGGCGTGACAGCGCAACTTAAGACAGTGATCGATCGCATGGCCGATGCCATTCATTGTCAGCTGCTTTCGGGTAAATATGGCTGTTCCGTGGCCACGTGCGGTGGTTCCGGTGATTCAGAAGTGCTCGACTACATGAACCATTTCCTGAATGAACTAGGCATCGTGACGGTAGGGCAGGTCGGCGTTGCCCTTGACAGGAACCCAGCTGCGCTTGATGCTGCAATTAACGAGGCGTTCAAGCTCGGAATGACGCTCGCAGAATCGATTCAAACAAAGCGCCCGTATCCGGCGCAGGAGAAGGAGATCGCAGCGAGAAGAGCGTTTTTCGCGCAACTAATCGAGGCAAACAAGGCGGACTGGGTTCATCAGTATGAGTATTGGGTGGAGAAGGGTTGGATGTGACTGTCTCCCTCAACTCGAGCGCAAGCGTTCGCAAATACGATCCCTCAAGCCGTTCGGCTCTGCCGAGGCAGTAGCTGCACGCTGCCCCCTATATTACCACATACCGTTAGGGCGTCTCGCCTCGCTCGTTCCACGCTTTCTATTAACTATTCTAGCGGTATTGTGTGAATATAGGCAGCAAAGAGCTTGTAGAAGGCCCTCTCTTCTCGCCTTTATTGATCCGGGCGTGATTGCTTGTGTACGAGTGGCGAATTCGTGCTGAACGCGATAACCCAACTGCAAGTATGTGCTCTCAAAGCGACCGCTGACGCGGTATGTCTCAACGAGGGAACGCGTCTCTATGAATGTGCACGTTAACACATCAAAAACGGCGGCATAAATCGGTATCTTTAAGTCGTGTGTGTAACCCAAAACGGTAGGCAACACTTAGAATAAACCGACCTTGGCTCTATTCCTTGAGCCGACTTACGTATANNGCATTTTGCGCAGATTGCGGTGCGTCGTTCATCGCCCCAGCACGGCTATCGCTCCGCCCGTCTCTCCAACCTCCCCCAAAAAAGCCTTCAGGCGATAAGCCGTCACACGCTCTGCCGCCCCGGGAGCCCTCCCGACAGGTCGACAAGCGATATATCCTTTACGGCGTGCTAGTCCTTTTATTGTTATCGCTCATAGCGGGTTCGTTTCCCTTCGGCAGCAGCGGTAACACTGCTTCAGACCCAGCCTCTCCACCGCACCCGCTGCACGCGCACCTAATCGTTTGTGTTGGAGATTCAATCACGGAAGGGTTTTCTGACCCCAATAACTGGCCGTATCATCTCAAAACACGCCTCGGCGGGGATTGGGAGGTAGTTGATCAGGGCGTCGGTGGGGCTAAGACGGCAGATATGCTCGCCCGTATAAACACGGCCCTTGCGTTAGACCCGCATTTCGTCATTATCATGGGCGGTACGAATGACATAGTGAATGGTGAAGTGCCGCTTGCAACTACACAGGCGAATATCGTGGCGATGTGCAGTCGTGTCGAATCCTACGGCGCCGTGCCTGTCCTGTGTACCGTCATACCCAGCAGTTACCACCTCGCGGAACGGGATAGTTTGAACGCGTGGATAGTTGAGTACGCCAATTTGAAGGGATACCCCGTCATCAATTTTTATCCAGTCATAGACAACCCATTGAATCCTGGACATTCAAATCCTGCGCTCGTAATAGCTGACGGCGTGCATCCGAACCCCGCAGGATATACTGCGATGGGGAATGCAATCGACCTCGTCATCTTTACGGAGGGGCGCTAACCTAGGTTAAGCGGCTTTGAATCTCGCCCCCGGCCCTTAATTTTCTTAAGAGGCGGGGTCAAGAGGCAGAAAATGCGCGTCGCGGATCAAGGGACATTTCATTCTTGGCGACCTGCAAAAATTTGCCGAGCAGCACGGCCATACAATTCAATTGGAGCCGTCAAATCGCGCTTATATTCTCACTCACGGTGTATCGGGCGTTGACGGGCGATTTTACAAGCATCCGCTTCCTGATTCGGTTTATGACATTTATATAAAGTACTGGGAAGGCCCAGCTTAAAAACCTGAGCTAGGCACGCTCATGCAAGTTCTAGGTGTTTCGGCACGCCCCTTCGCGTAAAGAAAGAGAGGTCGGAGGGCGCTAGCGCTTTCTCTTCAATGCGTACGCGATGATTATGAGTCCGACAAGAGCGAGCGTGACGTCGAAGCCGGGTATCCCATGACTTGTCGCCGCAGCTCCGTTGCCGATTGCGTAGACGTTGCTGTCCTCGCTCCCTACATACACCGTGCCGTTAACGACAGCAGGCGAGGATTCCACCCCGGCCGCGGTTGCAAAGCTCCACAGCTTCGCCCCGTTGCTGGCGTTGAGCGCGTAGACGTTGCTGTCATCGCTCCCCACGTAGACGACGCCGTTGGCGACTGCGGGAGAGGAGTAAACCGTGAACCCGGTTGCAAAGCTCCACAGCTTCGCCCCGTTGCTGGCGTTGAGGGCGTAGAGGTTGTTGTCAGAGCTCCCGACGTACAGCGTGCCGTTGACAACGGCAGGAGAGGAGAGCACGTGGCCTCCGGTCGTATAGTTCCACACTTT
>PLGY01000059.1 GCA_003139855.1 Candidatus Methanoflorens stordalenmirensis | reverse complement strand
TTTGTAGATCGGTCGCTTCAGGCGGTTGCGCAGTTTGTTTCTCTCTTTTGTTTTTTTCCTGAGCCATAAAACTCATCTCTTTATCGATACCCCAATCAGTGGGCGGCTAACAGCGTTTCTAATGCAACCTGTAAATCGATAATCGGCGCAGTAAGCGATTGCATTACTGATTCCTTTTGATAATGCTTGACTAAGATCTTCCCCGGCTTTATATTCATCGACAAGATCTACAATCCGAGGGTTAAGATTGTACTCCGCCTTTTCAACTGTCGTTCACTTTCGGCACGTACTTGAAGCATTATTACCCGCCGGATCGACTTGTCGCTTGTGCAAGCGATTCATGCCCATAATGTCACCGCCGAGACTAGAGAAGCGATCTAAAACTTTTTACTGCACGTCCACACATGGCCACGTGCGGAGCTCCTCGAAAGTCTGGACCGCTCACAGCGAGGGCAGCGGATGCTTGTAAAATCGCCAGTCAACTCTAGAAACGCCGTGAGTTAGAATGCAGTTCTTATTTGACTGGCCCACTGCAGCACGTCGCTCATATTCGTAAGTCGTGCTGTTACCTCAGTTCGTTCGTAGCTGGCCTTATTATACGGCTCCGACCGCGCATCCGATCCACCCATCACCGTCTTCGACAAATCGTCGCGGCTTCCCTTTTCGCAAGCGCTCCATATCGGTTGACGAGTAGTGCTGCACTTCCGAACAGCGCACGCTTTGAAAGAGTGACTCCGTATGGCGCGGACTGTAGCATTGAATGTGCGCCAGGCCCACATAGGCTCCGATCGTTCGGAAGATCGCTGCAGGTATTGAGCGCCTCGCCTCGTTGACAAGTGCGCAGGGAAGCAGATGCTCAAGGACAATCATGTTCTGCTGTCTTGCAGATCGGAATACGCCCATCGCGCGATGGAGCTGAGCTTCCGTTATGTAATAGCTGATTCCCTCGAAAAGCACGATCGTGGGCACTTCGGGCTCGTAGCCGCCTTCCGTTTCGAGCATTCCGGCAGAGAATCCAGCTGTGGTAATATCTGCGGTGACACAGGCAATGCGATCCGCCAGATGCGGCGCCACGGCTGAATACAGCCGATGTTTCTCTGTCGTGCCCGCAATGTCCACCTCAATTACCTTTTTTACGCGGTCGCGCTGCGAGAGCAGAAGCTCGAGCGCGAGAGGGGAAACTCCAGCGGCGGGGATCACCACCTGACACTGCTCAGCCCGAGTCGCCAGCTCTTTTTGAATGAAATGGCTCAAGAAGTGCTTTCGGTCGCGGATCATTTCGCCGTACCAGGCGCATATGCCGTGACAACGCGCGAGGAGCTCTTGTCCCTGCGAGAGGTCGAGTTGACCTACGAATGCCGCGGTCGGGCCTTCCGCGTACAAGGGCGCTGCCCACGACGTGACCAACGCAGCGGTATGGTCAAGCTTCATCGTTGCGCTTTGAACGTTAATGGTAGCGTGCAGCTGTTGTGGTGCGTCGGGTGCAGGTGGCCGAAGGAGCGCTCTATACGCATAACAGTCTCTTTATTGTTGGCACTTTGGCATATCTCCGGCGTAAATGAATCTCCCGCGCCAAAATACTTTGATGCCATACTGGTCTTTAATGCATCAAACGACACTGCCGATAGCCGGCGGCACGCGGTGGGAGCGTGCGCCGCTACGCTAAAACGATAGTTCCGTCCAGATACCCGGTGAAGGTTCCGTGTGCACTTTGGTGTAGCGAAAGGTGTCCGCTTCCGCTTGCGCCGACGAAGCGTCCCGTACCACCGTTGATGTGATAGATACTGCTGCTAAATGGCACGGACAAGCTAATGTCCCCTTTTACGGTCTTGATTGTCATCTGATACGGGGCTGGGGGATATGTGACTATTTGACTCCCTTCGACCTTCGACCATCCACAGTACGTGAAGAACCCAGTTCCATCGTACGTCGTGCCCCCGGGCTCCGCGACGTACTTTCCTGAGAAGACTCCTGCAAAAGGCACCGTGAGATGCCCGCACGTATTATACGCGGCCGGCTGCGCCGCATCTGCTGTGAGTACGCAGGTCGCCATAAGCGGCAACACTGTGACGGTTAACACCATTAACGCGATTGTGAGTTTTCGTAGCATCGATTTCCTCTCTATGCCCGCTTGAGCGGCAGGCTCATAGCTTATCATTGCGTTTTCGATTTAAAGGTGGCGTTATTACCGCACCTAGTATTCGCTCTGTGCCGTTTTTATTTTCACTTGGGCTTAAATCTGTTCAGATTTTAAAGCGGATGTCTGTCCAGTACTGTGTAAACATCATACACCTGCTTAGGCAGCGGATGCTGATAATTGCTCCATTCGACGCGCCGTATTCCGTTCTTACATAAATGATCGTCGCGGAAGAATTGGATTTCGGACAAATCTTGGGTGAATCTCACGGCAAAATGACTTTGCCACCAAGCGACGGTGTTTCTTAGGGGAAGTCACCTAAAAAAGTGAGGTATAGCATGAAAAAAATAGCAGTCTTTCTAGTAGCAGCAGCGGTTGCGCTTTCAATCGTCGGCGTAGTGGGAGTAGTCGCACAAACGTCGTCAACGACGATGACGGCGACGACTACGGCAACAGCGACGCCGATGACAACGACGACGACCACTTCAGTGCCGCAAGGTTGCTCGGCAAAAGCTCCGACGACATCGTCTNNCATCGTCGACATCCACAAGCTGTCCAGCGACGGCCTGCGCACAGTGCACGAGCTGCACGACAACCGCGTCTAGCACGAGCAGTTCAGCGATGACGACGGGGTGTTCGGCGAAATAAAAAGGTATAAACGGATATTTGCACGTCCCGCATGAACCGTTTAGAACGGTGACGGGACCAAGCGGCTGTGTCAGATACGGGCTAGCACCCGGCAGCAGGCTCGACCGCCGAGAGTTCGGATTCCTCTAAAACTCTCGGTGACTCGCTCGTTGGCGGTGGCGACTGTTTGCGTAAGAGTCAAAGCAGCTAGGGAATAGCCTGGTTTCTTTTCTTTTTTGTGCTGTAGCGGTTCACTAATAGCCCTCGCTGTAAGCCATCGAACTGGGTAGAGGTTCCACCCGTTGCTCGCTTCTGGAAACCAGCTGGTGCATCGCTACCCCTGCTTGCGTACGTCCCAGCTCCAGAAGGGTATTTTGCTCATTTCGTAAGGCAGCATCTCGCGTACTTCTTGTACAGGGACTGACAGTGTTTGCCAGTTTGAATGGATTAACGGACGTTGCCCCGACGATCCAGTAGCCTGACGTCCCATTCGTAAAGAAGCCGACTGGCTCAGCTCTCGATATTACATTTAGTGTTGCTGATGGAAGTTACCGAAACTGACCGTTCCCCGGTCCTTCATACACACATCAAAAACGCGCT
>PLGY01000007.1 GCA_003139855.1 Candidatus Methanoflorens stordalenmirensis | reverse complement strand
AATAGAGAAAGTAATCGCCGACGTCCTATGGTTCTGTCACTTCTCTCGACAGCGTGTGTCGTTGGGTATCGAAACCTGGGCAGCGGCGTTCAACGTTGCGACGTCGCGCCGGGTCAAATCGGAACCCTTTACTACAATATCCCGCATATTAGCGTGGATAAATTTGTGGGAGAGCGCACACAATGCGGTTACGACCAAGCCCCTTGCTGCTGTCTGCGCGACTGTTCCCGTAGAAGGCGATATGTCGCGAGAGAATTGTCATCAAAGGACAATATTGACAAACTTTGTTGATCTTGTATTAGTCATTTTCGCAAGTTTTATATAAGAGGCAATGAAACGATTAAGAAAGGGCTTTCGAAAGACGTTACTATGGAAAGATACAGAATTCATTCGAGGCATGTCATTGATGCGCCGTTTGAAGCCGAGATCGGGTGGCTTGACCGGCTAAAAGAGCGCGTCGTTGACGTCTTGATGCAACCCGTCATGTCGGTTGGAGTCGCGCTATACGTTTTGTCTATGTGGCTCCTCGAACGCAACGGCGAAGCTGTTCGCTAACCACTCGTTACTTGTTTTGCCACTTTTGAGATCTCTCGTCTCGCTTCAGCCTCACAGCAACGAAAGAAGCCGCGCTGTTGACACACAAAAGATCACCTGAGCCTACGTGTGTGCGCCCCTATAACTGAGACATTCAGCCGCGAATTTCTGTCACGCTCTTCAATTCCCAAAGCGGCTGTCGTTCCAAGCGCTCTCAAGCCGTTCCGGCACAGCGTTGCTCCAAAGATGAGCCATCCCAGTGCAACTCTAGGACAGCGGACGACCCCAGGTAAAGCGCTTTATGCTAGTGGCACAATGGTTTTAGTATGTCAGTAATACTGATGCTGACGGCGACCACGACCGGCGGGGGCGCGATGACCTCGTCAGGGATTGCACAGACAGACATACTAATAGGCGCCATTGTCGGCGTAGCGCTTCTTGCGTCACTGGTCGTCACCGAACTGCTGTCGTCACGCCAAGTCTGGAACAAGAAGGCAGCCGCAGCGGTGCGCGGGATCAACGTGACGCTCCTGATCGTTTTTTTCGTCTCCGTGGCATTCAATGTGACACGGCTAGTATAGGCAAAAAGGGGAGCACCCNNCCTGATTGCATCGCACCAAAGATGATGCTTGTGATGAGTATGCCGACAATCGGCCCGCTGCGTTGCACAAGCTCCGGTTGCAGCAGGGCTCGAAAGAGTAGCTCTTCCACGAGCGTCACGACGAAGATCATCGCGACGCTGAGCTCGACAAGCCCGACAAGCGAGTATGATGGTATGAGGGCGGGATTTGCGAGAATTTGGTACTCGATAAGCGCCAGGGCTACGCCGACGAGGGCGCCTATCGGAATGAGGTACGTCAACTGTAGGCCTCCCGTGAGACCAAGATTGTGGCGGCTCAGCTTGCGGTGAGCAACGACCGAAATGATCGGGATGAACATCACGCCGTAAATGGCCACCAACCAGTACAAGGTCGTGGTCGGGGTGACCGCGAAGGAGACGCTGACGACGCGCAACAACGACACCAACGCAAGCACTTCTAAGAGCTCGACACGATCTCCCTGCAGCACCCCTATCGCGGCGACAATCACGACGAGGTTTAACGCTTGCACGCCGACCCCCGCAACGCGGTACCCAGCGAAGAGCAAGCCCTCGCCGACGAGGATAAGGAATATGGCGAGGAGCTCATACCAAGCCAAGTTGAAAACAAGCCGTGCCCTAGCTGCAGGAGCTAGCGCAGCTCGTGTGGCGTATGTCACCAGTAATTCAGTGCTCTGTGCACGGCTATAGGTGCTACGACCCCGGGCGTAAACGGTGTACGCGTGTGTGGTCGCGACGCTGTCCGTGACCGTGAACTGATAGTGCCCGGAGGCGTCAGTGGTGGTGGTGGCCGTGAGCACCTTGTTCGTCGGGTCATCCGTGTTGTAAAGAACGACGGGCACTCCCACCAGATCTGCGCCGCCGCCGCTCGTGAGCTGTCCGGCGATCGTGACGGGGTGCCCAACGAACTGGTGTCGGGGGATGGCGGTGGCAGTGATGGTCGTGGGAGTTTCTACTCCCCTTGAGCGCCTCTGCGCAAGGTTTCTGTCAGTGGCACTATACGGAGCTCCGGTCCTGTCAGCGCTTACATTCGCCCCATGGTCCCTTAAAGCAAGAGCGGATTCGCTTGGGGTCAAGATGCCGTCTGGTTGCCTCCGTTCTTCTTCGCCCGGCAATCCCGTGACCCTCCTTATATTTCAAAAACCAGTTGCCGGCCTTTAACCGTGTTGCCGGCCTTTTATACGCAGAAAGTACTATAGGTCACATCGACGATAGAATATAATACTACCGTTATTGAGCGATCGTAGCACGCATAGCAGAGATATGCCGGAACGTGCAGAGTTGCGCTATCGGTACGGCCTTCGCGACAGCCCAATCGCAGCGCACCTTCGGGACGCGCTTACTGGCTGAAAGCGCGACGCTGGAGGCAGGAAAGACGTGCAGGTCGATTCAGTGGTGCTGTCCGGGAAAGCCGCAGCCGCAGCGCCGCTACAGTGCAATAGTCGTCTCGTCACCGGCTGCCGCTCAGTTCCCCGACTGAGGCACGCGCAAGTCAACGAGGACCGTTGTGAAGCTATATGTAGTCAAGAAGCGCCGCGCTTTCGGTAAGAGGAGTTTTCGACACGAAGGAGTTAGTTTCCTGGACCGTGCGAACCCATCCGGAATCAGGCCGTCGCAGACGACCCTGACGAGACACTGTCAACGCCGATCTCAAGGCAATGAATCGCTCAGAGTCACCGAAATCGCGTTAGATTCGTCGCCGAAAAATGCACGGTGGCACGGCTGAGGGGGGGGCGGAAGAAAGACGTCTGCCCGTGCAGCGCGTAGTCAAGCAGAACAAGCGTTTCAGTCGGCACTTTTGCCCTAAGCGTGATCCTCATCACGGGCGTCATGTCACGTTTACCAGCAGGTACGTTTCCCGATAGGGGGTTGTTAGATCGTTGTCGAGATACAACAGGAAGTTAATCCGCATGTCGTTTCCGGTGCGATTAGGCGTTAACGCTATCGTCTCTTGCAGGTTTTCGCCGTTTGCGACTGTCACGTTCCCCGTATAAAGCGTGCTCGATGTTTGGTTATCAGTGAGCTGAGCGACGACCGTATAGTTTACGTCGCGGCCTTCGTGATTCGTGACGCCGACGATGACTGACTGCTCGTTGCCCAGAGTAAAGTTCGTGGGGTACCCTTGCATCATCCCACTGGGCCCCAGAAGGTAGAACTCGGTGTAGGTTTCGCCGATGCCGGGGGCAAAGAAGGCGTAGGCAAGCGCTGAGGCGGAAAAAAGAACAGAGCCTGCGAGCAGGATCGCCAAGGCCAACTGTAGTTTGGTGTTCAAGCGCGGCCGGAACGCCCCTTTGAGTAGCCCAGACGCAGCAAAGTTGACGGAAAAGCTATCGCCAGGCGGGAGCGCGCGCCTTCGCGCATATGCGACGGCGGTACTGGCGACAATGAAGAGAGTCAGAGCGGCCGCGACCGGTTGCGCGCTCACGTTCCACGCGAAGTTGAGGCCGTACGCAAGCAATGGCACGACAGCGATGCTGAGCCCAAACGATAGCGCCACCCGTTCAACGTCGTTAATGTCTCTTCGCCGCGGAAAAAGGGCAGCAATGAGTGCGTATCCTGGCACGAAGAGGAGTGTCGCTGTTTCGATCACTACCCGGGCGGTTGCACTAAGCTGTGGGATAACGACGAGTGCGAGGGCCACAAAGGTAACAACTAATATGATCGTCAAATCTGCGTTTGGATAGTGGGCAGCGCCTTTCTCGTTTTTCACGTCTTCGCTCGCTTTAGTGCTAGAGACCCCCGTGCGGGGCAAAACGTCAGCGTACCGTAACGCCTGTCAACTGTACGCTGTTTGAGCTTAAGTTTATCCTTCGTGCGCCAGAACCCGCCGAAAACGCCTCCAAAAGCGAGCGTCAGTAGCTTCGGTAGCGATTAGCCGTTTGGCCATACAAACTCTACGCGTCGCTGCGATCAGGCAGGGTAAAGTGCGCTTAGCTCGTTGGCCTGTGCGTTGTTAGCGTATCCGATGACCGAGCCGGAATCATACACTCTTGATCCGAGACTGGTCCCTGCCCCGCTGGAGGGCGTGAACGTCACGTTGACCGGAATGGAAGCCGGCGCCTGGAGGGACGTAACGTTAAAAGACAGGCCGTTATTG
Source organism: Candidatus Methanoflorens stordalenmirensis (assembly GCA_003139855.1). Classification (GTDB taxonomy): domain Archaea; phylum Halobacteriota; class Bog-38; order Methanoflorentales; family Methanoflorentaceae; genus Methanoflorens; species Methanoflorens stordalenmirensis. The sequence goes on along the minus strand of PLGY01000007.1, from coordinate 9,402 downwards.
ATGGTTCTAATCAGGAATAATGGGGGGCTTTGGACATTATGGGTGGACTGAATCGCGCTACCATTATTGTAGTAATACGATGCGTCGTACATGTACATGCTATCGCTGAATATCTCGCCGCGGCTCTTTTGGCCGATAGTTTGCACCGCGGTGAGCTCCGAGGCCGTTAGCGTTTCCCGCGGCCACGTAGGACTGCCAAAGAGGTGATTGTCGATGTTTGCCGTCGGGCTCAGGATCATACCGAGTGTCAGCAAGGCAACAGCTGACGTTAAAAAGACCGCTTTCGCCCCCGTACCGCGAACGAGCGCGACCAATATCAACGCAGCTACCGCGAGCGGCACGGCGTAGAGTATCTGTGAGAAGAAGATCCACCTCTCGGTCACCAAAAATACCCCAAAAGCTCTCGAAAAACCGATAAGAACGGGGACTACTCCCATAACCACGAGGACGAATGCCGATCGGTTACCGAACTTCTCCGAGATCATGTAGAAGCAACCGATCGACGCGAGAGCAACAAATGCGCAAATACCCGCCGCACTGAGCCCCTGGAGCCATAACGGCATAGCCTGGAGGCTTATGGGCGTGATTTGCGTATATTCCTCTGCGTTCTGCGATTGGATGAGAGAGATGACCGCTTGAAATGAACCTGATACGAAGGCCCACCACGCGAACATCCCTACGATAAAGATCTCCGCCACGCGAAAGGAGAGGAGATTGCTGCGGCCAACCTCGCGTCGGCCCAGCCTGTGCCACAGGATCAACGCGATGAGGCCAGAGAAGAGGGCGACAACCAGTGCCACTGCTGATATCGTGTGGGCCGTGACGAGCGCCGCCATGACGATGAAGAGGATGATAAGATACGCGGACCGGTTCTGGTGTCGACTCTTCAGCACCAGATAGACCGCCATAAGCAAGAGAATCCCCCCAAAAGTGGTCGGAATGGTCCAAAACCCCATATTAATAAACTGATTTGCGGTGACGAGCAGCAAGCCACCGAGCAGCCCCGCTTTCGCGCTAACCAACGATTTGCCAAGAAGAAACGTCAACAAGGTACACGTGATGATGAGGGATAGCGCGACCGAGAGCATCACCGACCACTTGTAATCAAGACCGGACAGCAGTGAAGTCGACGCGACAGCGAGATGAAACGACGGTAGGGTGGCGTATTGGCCCAGCGGTGGGATGTGCCCTGAATCGATGAGTTGCAACGTGAACTGCTCATGGGCCCATGGATCGTCTCCGACCACATTAGGGAAAAGGAGCAACTCTGAAAACTGCAACGTGCAGCCGAGGATGATGATTTGTGTCAGGACGAGCCACACGCTTTTCCGCTCGGTGTCAGACGTCAACACCTCCAAGGCGAGAGCGCCCGCCATAAGCGCGGCGAAAATGAAGTAGGCCAATGGACGAACATACACGTCGGCCCTGAGCTGGAACGAAAGGACCGCGCAACCAAGAAAGAGGAAAAAGAGAACGTTTCCAAGCAGAAACAGCTCGTAGCTCGGCGGCGTGTCAAGGTCGTGCAGCGCACCGATGTTCCTCACGCGGAGCCAAATGAGGCAAGACACGAGCGTGAGTGCACCAAAAATGAAATAATACATGTTGTTGGCACTTGAGCCGCGGGCGACCGCGGTCACGCCATATGCTATAACAAGGACGGACAGAACGGCGATTATCGCTGCCGCAAGCTTATCAAGGTCTTTGCTTATAGTACCAAGATTCATCTGTTAAATCCAGCCTACAGGCTTCTTATCGTCGCTCGCGTCCTTGTAGCGCGCCCGCCTCCTTGTAGCACGCCCGCCTATGCTCGTGACGAATCTGAGCGCGTGCTGCCCGAGTAAGCGCCGCTTTGGCCATTTCTATGCGTTTGCACCTATTTAACACTTCATATCGTCCCTGCGTGACGCGACCGCAGCTGAGGAGCGTAGAGACTATGGGATCAGGGGCGCGCTCGGTTTAGTGGCACGCTGCCGCCCGAGGGTTTCAGAGAACAGCAGAGCGCGGGGGTTTGCTAACGCTGGCGAGCGGCGCGGGCCTTCTCGCTCCCGCCGCTTGCCCACGTGACACGACTGAGTGGTCACTGTTCACGAGTGCAACGTGGTGCTCATCCCGGCTTCAACTAGGATGCCTAAAAACGCGGTAAAAAAACCGTATCTCCTCGACCGTGATGCCCTTCATAACAAACAAGATGCCAAGGTACACGGCCGCGGCGACTAAGACGGACACAATCACGCTTGCCAATCCCAACGGATGCCACAAGACGAGGACAATGGACCCCACGAGAGAGGCACACACGCTCTTTAGCACAAACGTCCCTCGTATCGGGAACTTGAACTCCCGCAAGGAGTAGATCGTTGTAAGCGTGAAGGCAGCCACATACGCAACCAAGGTGGTCAGCGCCGCCGCGATGATGCCGAGGTACGGGATGAGGACTAAATTTAAACCAAAGTTCATTGCAGCGCTAATCATCCATATGGAACCCACAAGAGCCGTCTTCTTCTTCAAGGCAAGTCCTTGAAGAAGCACCTCATACGCGCCAACAAACACCGTTGCGGCAGCAACAAATGGCGTGACGAAGTACGCGTTAGCCGCTATCTCCGGCGTCGCTATGATGAGTAAGAGCGGCTTTGATAGGATCGACAGAGCGAAAAAGCAGGGTATAGCGAGTCCGCAGTAGTACTTCAACGAGTACTCCAAAACCGCGCGCACGTTCTCGAGGCTTCTGTCCTCATAGTGTTGTGTTAGCACCGAAGGTAGCATTGTAACAAACGGGTAGACGAGCACGCTGATGCCACTCCCGACGGCGTATGCTGGCGAGTAATAGCCGACCGCCACAGTACCGAGAAGAAGGCCGATCAAGTAGCGATCGCTTGCGTTCACCGTCCAACTCGAAAGATCGCCGAGCACCAACGGGGCGCCAAAATGGAGATACGTGCGCGCGTTCACGAAAGTCGGCATCACGACGCCGAGCTTCCGCAAAACGAGGCACGCGCTGAGCACTAACACAAAGACCTGTTGGATCAAAAGCCCGAGCACAGCGCCTCGTAATCCGAACCCCGCCACTATAAAATAGGCTATTATAGCAACATTCAGGTACGCCTGAAGGAGAAGAAGGGTGGAATAGCTCTTTATCTGCTGGAGTGCCCTGAAGTAGTTGAGAAAAAAAGGAGTTACACACGCGATGTAGACGTTCGCGGCTAGCATCAGGGCGATGCCAACGTCGTTATAAAACAGGGCTGCGGCGATTTGACGTGCAAATAGGACGAACGGGAGGGTCATTATCACGCTCGCCGCGAGCACCATAACAAGAATAGAATAGAATGTCTCTTGGGTCTCTCGTTTGTCGTGCGAACCTGCCGTGAAGCGCACCTGCGAATACGTCAGTCCAAGGCTTGCTACGATGGGCACCAAACCGACTGTCACCAAAATCAAGGACCAGCTTCCGAACTCCGCAACCGGCAAGGTTTTAGCCAAAATGGCGAGCAGAATTATGCTGCTGAGCGTAACCAAGACGCCTGTTATCGCCGAAAGTCCGATTCGCCGCGCAAAAAGTATTTGAGTTTCCATTTCTTTGGCAGTAGTACAACGGTATCTATTGCGTACGGAATATTCTTGGTTTGATGTCCCTTTTCCGCGATCGCGCACGTCAGTAATCTGTGCTTCGAACCAAACGAAACATCGCCATAGGTGGTTTCTTACGTCAACTTATTTTCAGTAGTCTTCTCCCACTGTAACTTTTGTGACTTGCGTCTAGGTGATCCGAACACGCTGCGGTCTTTATCCCTCGCAGGCTCGGTCCAAAAGCGAAGCTCCAAGTCGCCCCATACTCAAATATCAACTGACTGTCGATGATCAAGGCCTGCCGTGCTTGCTGTTTCTAGACGCGTCGACCTACAATTACTCTGCGAGTGAAACCTACCGCGTCTCTGCCGATTCGGACGTGGCGGGCAAAGCTTACGTTCGCTACAGCCGAGAGCACTGTTCACTCGATACATAACCGCGGGACTTTCCGGCGGCCTTAACCCCGTATAATGCGTCCCGCGACGTCACGGATTCGAGGGAGGGGCCTCATTAAGATCGTTTTGTTAATCGCTGCTAAGTACGGCGCAAGCTTGGTCCGCGCGGAGTTCCCTTCGTGCTCTTCTATTTCTGATGTGCATTTGAACTCTACGTCCTTGTGCAGCCTGATGAAGAGTAGCAACTCATTCAATGCATCAACGAAGAACGGGTCGGTCATACACGGCGAGTGCAGGCAAATGTGAAATACGGGAAGGTTTTGTGCATAGTACTCAGCAAAACACGCCTTTAGCCAGCTAAGTCCCCACAACGGCACGTGCTCGGGGTTGACACTAGATCCCACGAGCATTTGGGAGATGGGCACCATGAGCAGTGGCAGATTGCCACGTAGTTGATAATCATCCGGATCGGCGTAATACGGCATGCATATGCGGGGAAGTTTTGACCAATCGTCGAACTCCGTTTTTGTATGTGCCACCCCAGAGCACTCGTGCGAGATGCCCGCTTCGACCAACGCCCGCACAGTGTCGTTGTTAATTGACCACGATCCCGCAACGAAGACTTTGGGCTCTTTTTCGAAACACTCAAGGATGTACTCTTTTCCCGCTTGGATCATGTCGAGCTGTTCGCCAAAGGAATGGTCGGACAAAAATGGGGAATCCACAGACTGCGTGCTGTGCGCGCGCAGCCAGCTATCACCGACCTGGTACCTGATTCCAAAGAACTCCCGCTCCATCCATCCCGCGTGGACGTGCAATCCGATTTCGTGTCCGTTTCCTACGTCGGGAAAGTTTTGGGCGGTTTCGGGCATGACAGCGAAGGTCACCTTCGCTCCGTGGGTATCAGCTAGCCGGGCCAAGCTTTTCACGCCCTTTTCTACTCCCGCCACGGAGCTTTTCACGAAAACAACGTACCTCACACCTCTTATGCGCTCAACGTGTCCAAACTCCGTGTGGCACACGATAATGACGTCCATGTCGTTCACCAAGCCGTTTCTCTACCTTTCTTGCAGATCAGAAGGGGCCCCGAGAATGTGATCAACGCAACGTGCGACAATTGGTGAGCACGGAGTCCAGAATGTCACTGGGGCAGCGCCCGCTCATTGGAACCGGAATTGATATAATCGCGTGTCTTAATTAATCTTTCGAAAAAAGGACCAAAGACCGTCCGCCGGTGCGCGACGTGGCCCTCGGGTTCCCCGTCTAACACGCGCATCTTTTTATAGAAACGTTGCCGAAGGAGATTCTGAGGAGGTCACACCGGAGGTGCGATGAAGGTAGCCATTGTAATCCCGTTATTCTTGCCGAGATGGTTGGGAGGGGCGGAGATCGCCACCTCACACTCCGCTGAGTATTTGGCGCGACGAGGGCACGAAGTTCACGTCATTACGACGCTCGACCCAGGGCTGCCCCGCGAAAGCGTCGAAAACGGAGTTTATCTCCACCGACTTGATTGTCCCCGTCTCCGATATGTAGGCGAGGCTGCATTTTACGTCAAAGTGATGCAGACAACAAGAAGCGTCAAGCCAGACATCCTATACGTCCAAGACCTCGGACAGGGTCTTCACGGTTTTTTTGCTAAGCGGCTATTTAAGACGCCGTACGTCGTTCGATCGACTGCCTATTTCTTCCAACGCGGGAGGTGGCGTTACGTCGCCTCGGTTGTTTTAAGAGATGCAGATGCTGTAATCGCTTTGACTGACGATATGAAAAAGGAGCTCCAGCGAATCTGGATGCGAGAGATCGCGGTCATACCACACGGCGTAAGCAGCGAAATGTTTTCACGTATCTCGCGCGACGTTGCCCGAGAACAGCTCGGGATCGAGGAGGCTGAAAAAATCGTCTTATGCATTAGCAGGTGGGATGTCATCAAAGGACTCCCGTACCTCATTGAAGCAATGAACCATTTAAAACAAACTGAGCCAAACGCACGACTGCTGCTTGTCGGCTATGGCCCTGAAGAGGACAAGCTGAGGCTTCTCGTCAACAAACTAGGCTTGTCTGACCGCGTCAGTTTCGTCGGTAAGGTGCAACCGAATAACGTTCCTACCTACGCGGTTGCGTCTGACGTTTTCGTTTTACCAAGCTTCTCAGAAGGATTTGCACTTGTTCTTTTAGAGGCCTTGGCAGCCGCATTGCCGATAGTCGCCAGTTGTGTCGGTGGCATACCGACACTCATCCAAGACGGGATTAATGGTTTCCTCGTTCAACCTGGGGATGCCGGCCAAATTGCGGACAAGATTTCGTTGATTCTGAACAATGCTGAGCTTAGACAATTGATGTCTGCGAACAATAGAAAAAAAGCGCAGCAGTACACGTGGCAAAACGTTATTGCGCTCGAAGAAAAAGTGCTTTTGCAGTGTTTGAAAGCCACCTGAGAAGACGTCTCACCATTGCTCGTAACACCAACTGTCGCGCCGTGCCAACCGGGATCCTGCTTATGACCGCTGTCTCGACAGAGCTTCGGCCATTACGACGGTTTGACCTCTGTTCAGGTCACCGGTCCCTAGCGACAAAGTATGTCGCGCCACGCTTCCGCGAGCGTTTCATACCGAAACTCGCTTTCAACGAGGGCCCGCGCACTAGTGACGATTCGTCTCAGATCCGGGTACGCCAGCGCCGTTGTGATACCCTCGACGAGGCACGCTGGAGAGTTGTCGTTCAGAAGAAAACCAGTTTCTTTGTCCTTAAGCACATCCGGCACGGCACCGACAGGCGTCGCAAGAACTGGCGTTCCGCACGCCATTGCTTCAATGATAACAGCGGGAAGCCCTTCAGTGTACGATGGGACCACGAGCAGTTTTAGGCGCGCAAAACAATCGGGCAATTCGTTGTGGGGGATCCACCCGGTGAGGCTCACCTTGCCGCTGAGGGCGTGTGCATCCACATAGGTACCTACTGTGTCCTCCAAACTGCCCTCGCCGACGATGAGGAAGGTTACGTCGTTTCGCTTGCTGAGCACCTCCGGAATTGCGTGCACAAGGTTGAGTATCCCTTTTTCTTCACTCAAACGGCCGATGTAGCCGACAACGTTCTCTCTGTGTACGATGTCATTCTTCAGCCTATAGCCGTCGACAACGGGAGAATGACGGGCTATCACGACCTTCTTGCTGTATTGGTGCAGTTTGATCTCGTCTACGATGGATGGACTATACGCAATCAGCTTGTCAGCGAAAAAGTAGCTGATCCGCTCGAGCACGTCAGAAAGCCGGAGTCTAGCGCGTTCCCCCCATTGTGCCGGGACTCCGCTTTGCTTAACTGCTCCTATTTGCCTCGCAGACCCGAGGGTGGACATCACAAGGAAACACGTTATTTTTTGAGACCGGGCAAAAAGAAGAGGCGCCGGATAGTTAGAACCGTGAAAAAAAATGAGGATGTCCATCTCTTTCCGCAGTTTTGACAGAAGATGGATTACCCGCACGTCGAATAACACTTTTTCAAGCATTTTAGATGGAAGCCTTTTCCGTTCTGTAGCCCGGATCCGAAAGATCTCTATACCGCTGGTAGCGTTGTCATATACGCCCCCGGTGATGATGAAGAGCTTATTAGTCAGCGGACTAAGAAGCGCAATTATGTTATCTAGTGCCGGGTGGCCTGCTTGCGCGAAAAACGGGTGCGTGAAAATCCCCACGTTCAGTTTTCTGGGCCGCCCGTTCATCACGTTTGACATATCACAAGCTTTCAATCGCCTCAGCTTCCTCCCCTGCGATCTTCGTCCAAGAATACTGCGCGCTTCGTCTTAACCCCGTACTCGACAGTTCGGCGCGGAGCTGCGGATCTCGCAACAAGCGTACCAGCGCCTGTCCGAACGACGCAGTATCCCCCGCCGGAACGAAGGTGACGTCGTCGCCCCAAACGGTCCGCAGCGCAGGGGAGTCATATACGATCGCAGGTAAACCACAGCTCATGGCGTCGAGGATTGCGATGCCCCAATCATCTGCGTAACTCGGCAGCAAAAAAAGCTTGGAACGAATCATTATCTCAAATTTCCTTTGTTCCTCAACGAATCCACAGAGAACGATGTTGCGTGTCAAGTGCTCAGCTTCTATTAAATTGGTGAGCTGATCTTTTTCAGATCCGTCTCCGACAATTGCCAACTTTGCGTCCGGCATTCGCGAGGAAACGTCGCCCCATATGGCTACCAGATCAAAAACGCCCTTAATCCGTTCCAAGCGACCGACATAGCACGCATCAAAAATGGGCGGCTTTGGATCAGAAGTCAACGAAACGGGATCGGTTCCGTTGTTTGTGATTCGGATTTTTTGTGCATCTACTCCGTGCGAAACGAGGAAGCTTTTCACCGATTGATTTATCGCGAAAACCAAGTCGAAATATCTTCGGAGCAGGGCCGCTGATATTGCGTCGTTGAGTTGGCGCAAGAGATATCGCCACGGGCTCGACTGCTTTACCGGTAAGCCGTGCCAGTACACGACAAGTTTACACGAATGATTCTTTGAGCGCACGTACAGCGCAGGAAGCAGATCGACCAGGAAATGTGATGAAGCGACGACAATATCATACTTGTCCATAGGTGGCGGCGACACGAAAAACTGGAGTACGCGGGCACAGTACATCAGGAAGACCCCGAACGGATTTGACGCTTCGCGTTCAAAGCCAGAATCCAGAATCAAAGCCTTTCCCTTCAACGCGTTTTTCGCAAATTGGTACCCTAAGCGAGGGAGCAGATAGCTGATCTCGTTTTTTTGGCTCCAGTTCTGAGCGACGCGCAGGGTGTGATAATCGCCACCGGCAATTCTTGTGGTCCAGCCGTTGATGATGACGAGCATTTGTTTCAACTGCAGCACTCCACCATGCTATGTTTTAACGTTAATCATCAGTATTCGTATTAACTCTGTCTGCGCAGAACCGGATTCGCGCTATTAAGCAAGATAGTGGAGGGAGTCACCTTTTCCGAATTTTGACTTGCGTTGCTTACGAAGAACCTCCATCTCAATCTCGCGTCTATTCTTTTTTGTCCAAAGGCGAGATCGTACTGGGGGAGCGGTATAAAGGCTTGTTGTCGCGGTTGCCCAAATGGTTTGCGATTCGTGATTGCCTTTAGGAGAGGGCTCCCGCAGCACTGCAAACTCTTCTTTCTTTTGCAGTGCCCCGCAGCTTTGCGCAAATATCCCGTATAGTTTTACGCCAACAAAACCAAGAGCCTCGTATCAGGTTAGAAGCTTTTGACGTTTCTAACAGCGCCGACAGCGCTTGAACGCCCGCTCAGCCCTTTTTTTAGGAAATTATACGGTTTCTGCCGAGAGTTAACAGAAGGCGCAAATTACGCACATCACTTAACTATGGTCCCGTCACTCCCGGAACGCGGCGGCTGACCCCTTCGGTCCTTGGTAAAGCTGGACACTCTCATCGCGGCAGACACGTACGT
>PLGY01000024.1 GCA_003139855.1 Candidatus Methanoflorens stordalenmirensis | reverse complement strand
GGTAAGTGCGACGCCGACGCCTACAGCTACGCCTACGGCTACAGCTACGCCTACGCCGGTGGTAAGTGCGACGCCGACGACGGTGGTAAGTGCGACGCCGACCGCCAATCAAACAGGAAGCGGCGCTGATCCTACACTTGTAGGCGCAGCGATAGTCGGCATTATTGCGGTTGGGCTTATGGTTGGCTTCTATTACACGACACGGAGAATGTGACCACGCAGCGCGGACAAAACCGATCCGTCGGCGTCAACAAGGGCGATATCTACAACCGAATTCTTGAGCTAGATCTTCGAAAAATGGAAAAACGCCACGAACGCCACATATGGCACATCAAATCGATGTGGGGTGGGGTGGCAGGGATGCTTCTTGCTATTTACGTCGTACTCACGTCACAATATTTGTACGGCAACGCCCTTCTCGTGCAAGGCGATAACTATATACTAGCCGCAGGGATCCTTCTTCTTTCGATCGCCCTATGCTACGGGCTTATGTGGATTGGTGTAATACACGAGTATAGGAAATTCGAAGGTGTGATCGACGAAAAAATCAGGTACTACGAAGGCATAATAAACGCCCCGCTGAGCGCGCAACTCACTGGTGACTAGTACCGCTTTTTGTACTCCCACGTGTCTTGTCTTCGTAGGTGAGATCCTTATAGTCTAGCTCGTTACGATCTTTTCTTTGGTGGTCGGAGCTATAGGCGATCAGTGACGCCCCTCGGATCAAGACGAATCCAACGACGATGAGCACGAGTGCAAACAGCACGATCGCGGGAAGATTGAGCGTGCTAAGGAGAAGCCCGAGCAGCCCCAATTGTGACAAAAGCACGAACACGCCGGCGATTATCAGCAGTGCTCCGAGGAGATACACCAAAAAAGCGCCTAGTCTCGTGAGCCGCCCTCCTCCTATGTTCCGGTGGCGACTTTCCCTATCAATTCGACGACTTCTTTGAAGCTTCTCACTTTTATTGGACCATAGACCTTGTCCAGTACTAGGGAGTGGGCGTTTCGCCCAATGGCAACGGCGGGCTTGCCCCGGTTGCGTATTTCGATGGTCAAGCCCTCGTCATCAAGGGCGCGGGCAGCAACACCGAACGTCTTCAGCGCGGAAAGTGCATTGCCAATCATGGTATCGCTCTCATCGCCGAGCTTACGACATCAAATCCCGAAACTGTTGGACCAACTGGCCAAGCCTCTCGGGTTCAACTATATCAACTGAAACAGTGGTTCCTTCGTCTTCGACTTTGACTTCAATAGCAGGATCACTGTGTACCTTTAACACGAGTTTCGTGTCGTTCTGATAAATGATCTGAAGGTAGTCTTTGCTCGAGCGCACGATCTCACGTATTCGGTCCGAATCCATAAGTCCATTTGGCATGTAACGTCACCATTTTTATATCAATTCAAGTAGATATAAGCTATACCCGTGCGTTAAAAAGTTTGCGTGCCTATTTCTCACAAAAACGACACGATGTCTGCGAGTCCATTTCAATTCTACCGCACGTTCGTCCCGATGTTGCGCGGGCTGAATGACCCCGTTGTGTTATCCTTCGATAACACGACCTTTGCAAAGGCGTACGCGAGTGATCCCACGATCCACCCCCACCATTTCATTCATAGTGGTAACTTTTTCTCGTCCCCATATTCGAAAAATCCCGAACTGCGAACGAAAGAACGGGTTCTCTTATTGCAGGAACAGCTGGTAAACGACCAGACCGATGGTTTGATGACGCTCAACGTTCCGGTCAACGGCGATTTCAAAACGCCCTACTGGAAGCACGCCAAAGCAGATCGTTTGAAGGCGCTCGAAACGAGCCTAGAAGCCGCTTTGTGGGCAAAGAAGAACGCTCAACGACCTGATTTGTTGTACGCTGGCTTTGAGGTCGGTACGTTCCGCGATGCCCGTTACATATTTGAGAGAGCTCTAAATGCCGGTTTGACGAAGCTCTCAGCGGGATTTGGACTGTTTTCCCGCCTCGCGAAATTCCGCTCCGAAGATCGCGTGAAGCAGTTTGAGGTGCTCGCCGCATACAATCAGCTCTTAAGCGAGTTTGGAGACGTGCGATTTCACGCCTCGGGAGGCAGCTCATTGAACGCCCTTGAGCTTCTCGCATACGCTAACGTGACGTCAGCAGACGGCTCGAGTGCCGTTATCGCAGGACTCGCGTATGGCTCGGTCTTAACGGCTTCAGGCAGGCTTGTGCGAGCGGACAAACTCGGCGAATGGACGTGCAACTGCGAATTTTGCTCGAGCAAGAATCCGCTTGACGTGCTCAACGAGCTCAAGCGCTCTCCTGAAGCGCGCGTAAGACACAACGTTCATATGGTGCGCCTTTCAGAAGCGCGTATAAATGACGCTCTCGAGAACAATACGATTGCAGAGCTCACCCAACAGCGGCTTGTTGAGTATGACAAGCAAGAACTGTGGAGATGCTATGCCATCGTGAGCGAAAAACTGCCGCAGGAGTAGGGACGTGCTTAAAGCAGTGATGTTCGACTGGGATGGGACGCTTTACAATTCGGTCATTCCCACGTACGAGAGCTATCTAGGCGTCATGGACGCTTTCGGCCTGCAACAGGTAACCCTCGAAGAGTTCCGCCAAGAGAGTCGTCCCAACTATCACGATTACTACTTGTACTTAGGGATACGCGAAGACGACTGGGCAATCGCAGACGCGGCGTGGATGGACTGCTACGTGCGACACAACAAGGAATGCGTACTGTTCGACGGCACTGCCGACGCTCTGCTTGAACTGAAGAAGATGCATTTAAAGCTTGGCCTCGTCTCTGGCGGGTCTCGCGAGCGCGTGACGAGCGAGGTCAGTGAACAAGGAATCGAGGCGTACTTCGATACCATGCTGTTTGGCGACGATGTTGGATTTGAGCACGGAAAGCCAGCGCCGGAAACCTTGCTTATGGCAATGGAACAAGCGCGCGTCGTCGCCTCAGAGGTGCTCTACGTGGGCGACATGGTCGAAGATATTCTTATGGGAAAAAAAGTGGGGACAAAAACGGCCGCAGTGCTCTGCGGCTTTGCCACGCGTCAGTTGCTGATCCGCGCCCAGCCCGATTTCGTGCTGCGCGACGTGAGCACATTGCCCGATGCCATTAAAAAGGAAGTTTGGAGAGGGTGAACCCCTTCATTCAACGCTAATGTGCGACTTCTCTGCTTCAGGTTGGACGCGTTTCAGCCTCACCTCAAGAACGCCATTTCGGTAGGTTGCCTTCGCGCTGTGTGGGTCAACCTTGACGGGGAGTTCAACGCTTTCAGAGTATTTTCTAAACTCGTTTTGGGCTTTGATATCTAGTCTGCTCTCCGTGGTGTCGAGCTGCACATCCGTTCGATCCACGCCGGGCATCTCGGCAATAACGTGAACTTCTTCAGTCGTCTCCATAACGTCAATCAGGGGCTTTCTCTCGTCCTCCATCTTGACGCTCCTGCCGAAGGGCTGGATATTCCCGAATTCTCGCATTTCTGGCGCTTCGCCCGGGTGCTGCGTCATTGAGAACCCGTAAATGAAGGGTTTTGGTTGCCCCCCTTCCTGCAGGTCTCGCAGCATCTGATCCATCAGCTCTTCAAATCCTTCGCCGAAAAAGTCATCGAAAAAACTCCTTCGTTTTTTCGCCATTTTTTAATCCTCCTTTTCTTCATTCACGGTTTTGGCGAGTGTGTTTCATCTCACGCATAACCTGCAAATTCAGGCTTTGCGGCCTGGTCCTTCGGCTCTTCTTCCGTAACCGAGAACTTTGCAAACTCCGTTGCGATGTTCTCATATTGGTGAAGCATGTCGCGCGACGCCGTCGGCTTGACGCGGTTGATTGCATCGTACAGATGCGCTTTCGTAATCCGTATCGTCGGCGCCCCGTCTTTAACCTGCTCGGGCGTCATGTCGTCTCGGATGAAGCCTCGAAGAGCGAGCATCGCGCCTTCTCTACAAATTGCTTCGATATCGGCACCAACGTATCCATCGGTCTCTTTGGCAAGCTGCTCGATGTCGACGTCGTCTGCCAGCGGCTTTCCGCGTAGGTGGATTGCAAATATCTGCGCGCGACTCGACACGTTTGGTGGCGGTATGTACACGAGCCTGTCAAGTCGTCCGGGCCGTAAGAGCGCAATATCAACCATATCGGGCCGATTCGTTGCGCCGATCACCACCACGTCCTTAAGCTCCTCTAAGCCATCGAGCTCGGTAAGCAGCTGGCTCACTACCCGTTCCGTCACGTGCGAGTCTGAACTCGCCCCTCTTGTCGGTGCTACCGCGTCAAGCTCATCGAACAGGATGATGGTCGGTGAGACCTGCTTGGCGCGCCGAAACGTCTCGCGCACGCCTTTTTCTGACTCGCCAACCCACTTGCTCAACAGCTCGGGCCCCTTTATGCTAATAAAGTTGGCCTCGCTTTCCGTTGCGACCGCCTTGGCTAGGAGCGTCTTTCCTGTGCCTGGAGGGCCGAAGAGCAACACCCCCTTTGGCGGCTTCGTATTGATCGTGCTAAATGCGTCGGCGAATTTTATTGGCCACTCCACGGCCTCTATCAGCTCTTGTTTGGGCGCTTCAAGCCCCCCGACGTCTTGCCATTTCACGTTCGGCGCCTCAACAAACACCTCGCGCATAGCTGATGGCTCGATGTTCTTCTGGACGTTATTGAAGTCTTCCGCGGTGACCTGGAGCTTATCAAGCACATCTTGTGAGATCTCTTGTTCAAGGTCAATCTCGGGAAGGATCTTTCGAAGTGCGTGCATTGCTGCTTCTTTGGATAGGGCGGCGAGGTCAGCACCGACGAAGCCGTGCGTCGTACGGGCAAGGTCCTCCAGGCGCACGTCGCCGGTGATGGGCATGCCCCTCGTGTGTACCTGCAATATTTGGAGACGACCAGCCGCATCGGGCACTCCAATTTCGATCTCTCTGTCAAATCGACCGGGCCTCCGGAGCGCGGGATCGATTCCTTCCGGACGATTGGTAGCGGCGATCACCACGACCTCTCCGCGCGCCTCGAGGCCGTCCATTAGCGCGAGCAGCTGGGCGACGACGCGCCGCTCCACCTCCCCCGTCACTTCGCTCCGCTTGGGCGCGATCGCGTCGATCTCGTCTATAAAAATGATCGCAGGAGTATTGTCCGACGCCTCCTTGAACAGCTCCCGGAGGTGCTGTTCGCTCTCCCCGTAAAACTTGCTCATTATCTCCGGACCGCTGATGTTGATGAAGTAGGCGTCCGTCTCATTCGCGACAGCTTTCGCAATGAGTGTCTTTCCCGTGCCCGGTGGGCCGTAGAGTAAGACGCCTTTTGGCGGGTCGATGCCGAGTTTTTGGAATAGCTCTGGGTGCCGTAGCGGCAACTCAATCATTTCTCGAACCAATGCGAGCTCTCGTTTGAGGCCTCCGATATCCTCGTAGGTGACGTGAGAAATCGAACGTTCCGCCGCCACCGTCGGCTTTTCTTTAAGCGTTATTTGAGAGCTCTTCCCGGCGATAACGATGCCGGCTGGCTGGGTGGCGGTGATCACAAAAGTTATCGGATTGCCCAGCATTTCGACCCGAAGGGTCTCGCCCTTCTGCACTGGACGCCCCTCGAGGAATCGCATGAGATAGTCCTCCCCACCGACAATACGCACCGGTTGGGTGGGGGCCAGCGTGATCTTCACGGCCGGATTCGATTTTGCCTTACTAATGACGACTTTGTCGTCGATGCCCACGTGTGCGTTACCGCGAATGTTACCATCGATTCTGATGATGCCGAGGCCGCGGTCTTCTGGGTATGCCGGCCACACCACTGCGGCTGCTCTGTTGCGACCCATTATCTCGATGATGTCGCCACTTACGAGCCCGAGTTGTCGCATGGTATCCATGTCGATTCGGGCGATACCCCTTCCCGCGTCGCGATGATACGCCTCGACGACTTTAAGCGTTACTTCTTCTGTCATTTTTCGATTGTCTCCTATTTCGTGCGCGTGATGCGTTTATGAGCTTATACATTACTACCTCGCCAGCCAGTACGTTTTGGCATCTGTTCTTGTGATTTTCCCTCGTTTTTCGAGGTCGAGTAAGCGCTCTGACAGCACCTGGCCAGGTATCGCGAGCCCTGCTGACAACTGACGGACAGTCTTCGGCCCGGTTAGCAGCAGCGAAAGGATATCATATTCAATGAAGTCGTGTGATATTCCGTCGATCTTCCTCGCGCCACGTTCCATCACTTCATTCATCAACTCTTGTACCCTTCGCTGGGCGCCCATAAGTTCACGGTTTGCCCTTCTAAGGCTGTCGAGTGTCTCAGCCACGTCGGCTAGACTGCGCGTCTTGAGTTGTATCTCGCCCGTCGGAGTTGAGAACTCAGTGACGCTCGGTCCCTTCTGTCCAGGGTTTGCAGTCTCAACGTCATAGCTGAACGGAGAGATTTGGATCTCAAGCAGCACGTTATCGGCGATGTGGAAGTACTTCCGCCTTCGCTGATCGACAAAGAACTTGATGATGCCAGCCCTCTCGAGCATGCTGAGATGACTGATCACCGCCTTGGGCGCCACGTGAAGTCTTTCCGAAATCTCGGTCACGTAAAAAGGCCGCAGGGAAAGGAGTTTCAGGATATTGCGGCGATTTTCATTGCCGAGAATGTCAAGGAGTGCTGCTTCGTCCATTGCTCTTTCTTGGCGTGCCACGGTCGAAATGGATCGTAACACTAACTTATAGTTAGTTCCAATTCTATATAAAAGTTAGTCAAATTGGGGTTTTGTTGCAAAACTCCCATTTCGCGCCCACTTTTGCAACAGACTGCCGACTTATGCAACACAACTCAGACTTTTGCAACAGAATTTTTCGACCTTTTTCGAGCCGCGCAAAGCGGAGCTTTTCGACCTTTTTAATTTAAAAAAAACGGAGGTGAAACTGAAATGAAAATCTGTATCGAATTAGACGAAGAAATGCAAAAAATATGGAACGATGCAAAAGAAAGTTTAGAAGAAGAATTTAGCCGCCAGAACGGTACTTCGATTTCCTTTACAGAATCCGAAGTATTCGGAGGGATACTCGCTGGTTGGCCGGCGGCAGAATATACTACGACGCCGATGTTCTATGTGTGGGCTCTTTCAGACGAAGAAGTTGAGAAAATGAAAACACGGGAATCGCGGAATAGCGGCTAATCTGGGTTTTTCTTGTGTTTATATTTAAGCCACTCTTTCACTACACATCCAATGAAACTTTCAGCTTCGGGTAAGTGCATTACGGGAAGGATGTTTCTCTCTTTCTTTCCTTTCTTTACTTGTTCTGCTTTGGCTTCTGCCTTTTTTTCATATTCATATTTGGGATGCCGACCCCTATCTGAACCTAAATAATCATCTTCAACTTCCACTAAAGCGTCATAATGCGTCGCTGACGTGAAAAAACGTGCTCGTTTGCCTTTCTTTGCCCACTCCATCTTCTCAACGTTTTTACCTATGTCAGATTCGACGGTTTTTAGTATTCTTTGCAGACTCGTCCACGACGCTACTAGTGCGAAATCAGAAAGCACATCGTATGTTCCTTTGTCTAGCTCTTCGCATGGGTCTAGGAAATCGCTTAGCTGCGTTTCTCGTTCTAACACTGCGGGTGTTTGCACTACCCCATTTATGCTGACTGTCGCCGGCATGGCTTCACCCGTGCCGCCATTTATCGTTGAAAGCATTAGGTTAACGCTTCGGCTATCTTTCCCTTCCTCAACAATCGCAATGGCTTTGTTGTGTTCAACTATAGTTTTACCACGACCAATAGTAATTGATTGAAAATCCCAACCCTTCTCAATCTTTGCGAATGCCCGTATAGTGGCAAGCAGCTTTCTTGCCAATTTTATTTGCTCGTTACTTGTTAGATTTGAAAAACGAGAAGAAACTAGGTAATATCTGTTTTCTTCTTCGTTAAACTGCAAATGACAGTTAGGTGAGTCCAGAAAATCACTTAGCTGCTTAAGTTCGCTATCATTTCCGTACAAAGCTAGCCCTATGTTCGGTTTATCTTCTTCCATACTTTCACCGGTGACACGTCTTAACGATAAAATACGCATTAAGCTGAGAAAAAGTTTAGCTCGATTCCCAACTCAAACATCTCCTGAATAACCACACAGAGATTGTGGCACAGCACTTTTAGCAGCACCTCATTAATCTGAGCAACCTCAGTCTTGCTCCTTACCGCATCTCCAAACTTGCTCTTTATCATGTGAAACGTCGTTTCGGCGTTGCTCCGCTTGTGGTAGTGCTCTAAGAATTCTTCGTTCTTGAACTCGAAGTAGTGATACATCTTCTTCCACGTCGGAGCGTTCTTCGCTCTTCCTGTCGTGCCCTTCTTGAATGGAATATGCGACACAGCTCCTATCTCATTACGTTGACAAACTGGCGAAGCTACCGACTCTAAATCACGCAATAGCGCTCGCGGAAGATCACAATGCATTTATACGGAAATTGACGTTCACTATTGGGGTGCACTATTTCGATTCAAAACCTCGAAGCCGGGCATGTCTAAGCAGAATGACGAACTGAAGCGCCGTGTATATACGATCTTCCAGCCCGCCCCTGTAGGCGAGGCCCGCATCAGTGCAGCGCGTCGTCGGGATGCGTCCACAGCTACGCGCGTACGCTTCTTTTTGATAGCATTGATTTGGGTGCTCGTATTAGTCATCATACTAGCCAGCTACAGCGATATATATCAAAGATATTACGATCTCTTTAACGCAGTGTTTGCCTTTGCAATCGTGGTTTTTACCATCGAACTGCTGCTCCGTGTGTGGTCGTGCACGGTAGATCCGCGGTTCAGAGGGCCGATCAAAGGCAGACTAAAATGCCTGTTTACAACATCCCTGCTCGTAAACCTGCTTGTCATTGTGCCTTTTTATGCCAAACCGTTCCTTCCGGGAGCAGACGTACTCGTAAACGCAGCGATAATTCTCATCATCTTGAAGTTGCTCACGTACTCCAGCACATTCACGTTCGTCACCGATATTCTGAAAGCGAAAAGAAACGAGCTCGCGACTGCGCTGACAATCGACGCGATCTTGCTGATAACGTTCTCAAGTTTCATGTTCATTGTTGAGCATCCCTCAGACCCGCGCGCTTTTTCAAGCATTCCTGCTTCGGCGTGGTGGGCGGCGCAGACCTTGACCACCGTTGGCTACGGCGATCTGATCCCTATAACAGCCCTCGGGAAATTCTTGGCAGTCATTGCAATGTTCTTAGGCATAGCCACGTTTGCCATTCCGATTGCCATTGTCGGCGCCGGATTCACCGAGGCATTCGAAGCACGACGGGGCGGACAAGGGCACGCGCAGGCCGCCGATCCGTGTGCGTTGCTGGGTAATTTGGCCGATCTCAAACAGCAAGGAGTCATCACGGAGGAGGAGTTCGCGGCCAAGAAACAGGAGCTTTTGGCCCGACTCTGACCTTATTTGCTCGGATGAGCTGTGCTTTCCGCGACACGCGGACGTTTCGATGTGCCCGTCGCAGCCCGTGCATTACAGCTAAACCAAGCGAGACCAATACGTTTTTCCCGTGCGGACGATATGGTTAGTGAGGAATGAACTGATGGATATTATCTTTGCAATGGACATTCGGGGCGGAGTCGTCGTAAAAGGCTACAGGGGCGATCGAGAACGATACGAACCTATTGAACGCCACAGTAAGATCTGCACGACATCAGATCCGCTAAATGTCGTTGACGCCATTAAGCCGAGGAGGACGTACATCGCGGATCTCGATCGGATCCTCGGTTTGGGTAGCAACTCACTTATTATCCAACGCATAGGCGCACGCACAAAAACCCTCATCGACATAGGGATCCGGCGGCTCGACGACGTCCGAGAGGCCGAGCGAATCGGTGATACGGCGATAATTGGCACCGAAACGGGCCGCCTAGACGTGATTCGAGCAGCTCAATCGATGAGGATCGCCGTCAGCATCGACATGAGGGACGGAAGCGCAATGTCCCCTGATCCAGCACTTTCCGGGGATCCTCTTGAGGTTATCGAGAGGATGAACCTCTACAAGATGAGCGAACTGCTCGTGCTGAATATCAATCTGGTGGGAACGAAGCACGGGGTCGACTTTGGTTTCATAGAGAGGGTGATCGACGTTTCAGGACATCCTATTGTTGTCGCTGGCGGAGTAAAGAACAGTGAAGATTTGGATACGCTTGAAGATCTCGGCGCTGCAGGCGTTATTCTTTCGACGGCGATTCACGAAGAGATAATCCCGGTCGATCTCGTCCGATAGAGCAAAAAACAAAAAAAACGATTAGAGCGGAGCAGCCCGCGCGTTCTCCGCCCTAAAACGCTCTTTACAAAACAGGCAGGTACCGTTCGAGCTCGTACTGGGACACCTGGATACGATAATCATCCCACTCTTTCTTTTTGAGTTGGATGAAACGGTCAAAGACGTGATTGCCGAGTGCGCGTCGCACGAGTTCCGAGTTCTCGGTCTCTTTTATGGCAAGTCCCAGGTTCTCTGGGAGTGAGCCAATGCCGTGAGCATCGAGCTGTTGCGGCGTCATCTTGAAGATGTCCTTCTCGACGGGGTCAGGGAGGTCGTAGCCCTTTTCGATTCCGTCCAGCCCGCTTGCCAGCATTACGGCAAAGGTGAGATAGGGATTACAGGCCGGATCGGGGCAACGCAGTTCTACCCTCGTTGCGAGCTCATTCCCAGGCTTATACATTGGCACTCTTATCAGTGCCGATCTATTTCGCCGCGCCCACGAAATGTAAACAGGCGCTTCGTAGCCGGGAACCAGTCGCTTGTATGAGTTCACCCATTGACTCATGACGAGACAGAATTCATTAACGTGTTTCAGCTGCCCAGCGATGAATCCCTTGCCCATGTCTGACAGGTTATACACGTCATTGGGGTCGAAAAATGCATTCTTCTTTCCGCTAAACAGTGATTGGTGCGTGTGCATGCCGCTTCCATTCTCACCGGGTATGGGCTTCGGCATAAACGTAGCATAGTAGCCTGCCCGCAGCGCGATCTCCTTAACGACGAGGCGGTACGTCATGACGCTGTCGGACATTGTCAAAGCGTCCGCGTAGCGCAGATCAATCTCGTGTTGGCTAGGGCCAACCTCGTGGTGACTATACTCGACACGAATGCCCATGTCTTGTAGCGCAAATATCGTGTCTCTCCGAAGATCAGTAGCCTGATCCAAGGGGGTAAGATCGAAGTACCCGCCGGTATCAATGATATCAGCGCATTGATTGTTTGCAAAATAGAAATACTCAAGTTCCGGCCCGATGTTGAATGTGAGGCCTTTCTTCTCTGCTCGCTGGAGATTTCTTTTGAGGACGTACCTGGGATCCCCCTCATAGGGCTTCCCCGACGGTTCAAGCACGTCGCATATGACTCGCGCAACGCCTTTTTCTTTTGGCCGCCACGGCAATATCGCAAAGGTGCTGGGATCCGGCTTCGCAATCATATCCGACTCCTCAATCGTCTGATAGCCGATGATTGAGGACCCATCGAAGCCCATTCCTTCATCGAGAGCCCCTTCGAGCTCGTCTGTTGTGATCGCAAAGCTTTTCAGAGAGCCGAGGATGTCCGTAAACCAGAGTCGAATGAACCTGATGCCATGTTCTTCGACTTGGGCCACAACATAGTCTTTGTCCTTCGTTTCTGCCATGGAAAATCTCCTGTTCGTAATTCTTAGTAGGAAATTACGTTCCGCTTTAGGCAGTAATGAAATATAAGCCTTTCCAACACGCCACCGATTTACGGAGAAGGCTGATCGCAGCGCTAGGCAGCACAGGTGAGCGGTGCTTACAGTCGTTGATTAAGGAGCTTTACATCCATGAGAGCTGAGATCGAATGCACCTTCACGGCTATTTCCAGCTCATAAAGTGCCGCCATTGGATTTGCTCCAGCGTAATTGTTGATCTCGACAACGTCATTTTCAGCGCAGATTCCGGGCGAACTTTCTTGCATGGGGCTCTCGATCCAGCCGACGATACCTGCTTTTTTAGCGTCCAAGAGCAGTTCGATGGATTTTTCAGATGCGACAGCCGGCACGGTTCTAACGTTAGCGAGTACGGTGCCTTCTCCGCTCCGTGCTGCAGCCAAAATAGAGGTCATACGTCGTGCGGTGAATATTTGAATCGGATCGAGCGAAGTTCCGCCGTATGAGATGAGGTCAGTGTAGGCGATTGGCTGGCTGTTTTTGATTCCGAGAAGCCCCCCATATTTGATGCTAGACGGGATCCCATGTTTGATCAATATGCCATCGACAGTCATGCTACACATAGTCACGAGTCCTACAGACCCATAAGGAATGAAGACGGCACCAACCTTATCCCCCTCCTCTAGAACACGCACGTACGGGCTAACAGTGTATCCGCTATCTATAGTCTCGGCTGCCGCTTCTATTGCAACATCGAAGTCATTCTTGTCGATAGTCGCGACATTGACTATGATGTCACCATTTCTCAGCTTCAGGTCGAAACTCGTCCGGTAAACCAGCTCGTCGATCTTGGTTATTACAAATCCGACCCGATCTCCAACTATCGCTTCATCCAACTCTTTCAAGCCTTTTTCGGTGATGACTCTCCCTGCGTTACCGATTTTAGTCGTAAAGCCTTTGTAATCAAGCAGCACCAAATAGTGGCGTACGGCGCGTTCTCCTATCGGGTATCCTCGTTGACTTAAGTTTGCGGAGATCATCCTCGCTCCGATAGCCTCATCAGTTTCGTCGAGAATTCGTAGGATTTCGATCAGCTTTCTCTCTGTCTCGATGTTCGTCATGAAAAGGTCGCAGAACACTTACGCGCTGATTTAAGCCATCAGGCCCCCCAGATGCGCTAAAGTAATAAGGAGGGCACCTTATTTGTAGTTTTCCGAGTTAGTTTCAATACCGATAAGCTCCTTGGGATAACTATGGGCTCGTAGGGTAGTGGACTATCCTCTTGGACTTCGGAGCCTTTGTGGAGACATCCAAGAACCTGGGTTCAAATCCCAGCGGGCCCGTCAATCTGCTCTGCAACGAGCAAGCGCTAGCGCTTTCATTAATTCCCGAGGCTCATAAGTGGCGCCGGAATTGAACCGCCTCTTTTGATGAACTTTTTGGAGCTAAATGCGCTGACTGGCACCACCGGAGCAGCCCCGAGCAATCCACCAAAATCAATCAAGTCTCCTTCATTTCCTACGGGAATAAGCCGCACACCCGTCGTTTTGTCGTTGATGACCCCGATCGCGCACTCGTCAGCAATTATTCCCGCGATTGTCTCGGCTGGTGTCGCAGAAGGAATGCACACCATGTCAAGCCCAACCGAACATACAGAAGTCATTGCCTCAAGTTTCTCAAGCCCAATGGCACCGACCCTGATTGCTTCAGCCATGCCAGCATCTTCGCTGACCGGTATGAACGCACCACTGAGGCCCCCAACGCGTGAAGACGCCATCGCGCCTCCTTTCTTAACGGCATCAGTAAGCATAGCGAGTGCAGCAGTCGTTCCGGGCGCTCCGCACCGCTCAAGCCCCATTGCTTCGATGATCTGTGCGACAGAGTCCCCCTTCTGCGGGGTAGGCGCTAACGAAAGGTCGACAATTCCGAAATCAACATTCATTCGTGCCGCTATCTCTTTGCCTACCAACTCCCCCACACGAGTTATCTTGAATGCGGCACGTTTGACAACCTCGGCAAGCTCACCAAGGTCACAATCTCCCATTCGCTCCACTACAGCCCTAATGACGCCTGGACCCGATATGCCCACGTTCACGACCGATTCGGGTTCGCCTGGGCCGTGAAAGGCACCGGCCATAAACGGATTATCAGGTGGCGCGTTTGCAAAGGTAACCAAACGGGTGCAAAGCGGCGGATCGATGCGAGCAAGCTCCTTGATTACTCTACCCATTCGCAGCGCGGCCTCGATGTTGATGCCCGCTTTGGTCGTAGCGATGTTCACGGAGGCACACACCTTTTCTGTCGTGCTCAGTGCCTCCGGAATCGAGCTCACGAGTGCCTCAGTCCCGATTGTAAAGCCTTTCTGGACGAGGGCCGAGTAGCCACCGATAAAGTCGACGTTCAACTCGGACGCGGCTTCGTCCATCGCCCTTGCTATCAATGGACCAGATTGCGGATGGACGTCGATCATGGAGCCAATGGGAGTTACCGAGATGCGCTTGTTTACTATCGGCAACGAATACCGCGCCACCGCTCGGTCGGCTTCTGAACGCAAATTAGACGCAATAGACACGATCCGATCGTGCACAGCTTGGGCCATTCGTTCAGGGTCGTCTCGCACGCAGCCCATCAAGTTGATGCCCACAGTGACTGTCCGTATATCGAGGTGCTCGTAGAGGAGCATGTCGAGTGTCTCGAGTATTTCATCAGCGCTGAAGATCATAGCTTCCCCTTTAGCGTAGCACTATGCGAGCATAGCTACAGCGGGCTTTCGCCGACGATAAACTTAGTCTTTGCGGTGTTTCACGGCGTGCACTGGGCTTGCCATTCAAGTCACACTCGAGCCACCAAAGCGCCAGTCGCGAGAAGAGAAGCGAACGCTGACTGACGGCGTCCGATTTCGGTTCGGCTGGCGCAAGTTCGCCTTGCAATGTGAGCGATTGCCAACCAATAACTTCGGAAACGCTTTCTAAGGCCGCGTGAGATGCAAAGAAAAAAACGGACCCGGAGGGATTTGAACCCTCGACCACCGGCTTAGAAGGCCGGTGCTATATCCTGACTAAGCCACGGGCCCCTTTTATTCCATGCTAGCAACTCATACTTATAAATGTGTCAAATAGGGCGACTAAGCAGCGGGTCGCTTTCAGCAGCAGGACTCCGGCCTCTGAAGCATCTGTCGTAGCGCAACAGACAATGAAAAAAGCACCGGCATCTGCGCTCCACACGGATGCCTTCGTCCTCCACGTATCGCAGGCGTTTTCGTGTGGGTCGCAACTTGCACGGAGCCGAGCCCAGTTTAAGCTCAGATCAGTTCATCGGCCTTCATAGTAGCACACTTCGGCGATCTCGACTGCGATGATCTTGCCTGGACCCTCGTCCTCAATGCCACGCAGCCGGCACGTGTGTTCGCGCAGCTCGAGCTGAACCCGGGCCGACATAACCTCACGTTCTTCATAGAAGTCGCCTACCCGGTGTGAGACTTTTTGCATGGAAATGGTTTTGTTGCGCACGCGCGCTAAAACCCCAGTCGTGCCGATCGCAAGGTCGTGCCGACTCGTGTCTGTCACAAACACTTCGTCACCAACGTCAGCCGCAAAAACAATTGGGATGTTATGAGCACTGCGCAACTCAAACGTTCTAACGCGCTTTATCTCGAGGTCGTCGATTGACTCTTTTGATATACCGGTCAAAGCTAGATGTCTCATATGCTCACCCGTACATGACCTGAGTTGGCCCCTTTGTTTCGGCCTGTTCTGCCCCTTGAACCTGTTCAGCAAGCTTGTGTAGCTCTGTTTCGATCTGGTCCGCTTCCTCAACCAGCTTATGCGTGCTGATGTTCAAGTTCAATACGTTGCTTACCACGTCGATGACGCGAGCTGCTGCGCGTGGATCAGGAGTGGGACCTTGGGTTTCTCCCAAGAGGCAAAGTGCCGGGAGCTTGTTAACATGACTCTCATTCATTATACTTCCGGCGATACCCGAGATGCTTCCCGTCACCAAGGTCTCGGTTTTGTCCTTCACGAGAGCGAGTTGTTCGGCGCCAGTCGCGGCGGCATAAACGGTGCGTTCTTCGCGCATCGTGGCGATACCGGCGATCGGTATGTTGAGTTTTGCGTTCAAGCTCTGAGCCCAGCCAGTAACTGATTTTCCTATGTCATAAGCAATCATTGGGTGAATGAGGATATCCGATAGCACTACGAGGAAGTTGTTTTGAGGATCCTCGTAGATTCTGACTGGGGCGTACGTGAGTCCATCAAAGAGCACCGTAATGGGCGGAAATAGGCGAGATTCGATAGTTCCTATCTGCTTCATTTTGAGCTCGGATGCTATTTGTGTGGCCACGATGTTGCCAACGAGGCCGATTCCTGGGAACCCCTCGAGGATTACGGGGTTCTTTGAGCTCACCTCTTCTTCAATAATCATGTTAACGTATTCGTTATCAGTAGTTCCGGCTTTCATAATGTATCAGCGTCCATAATTACTCACTTTCTAAATAATGACCCATTACTAAGTAAATACTTTATCTAACCATTCCACGACTCTTCTCTTGATCTCAGAACGGCGCCTTGGATAATCGCGTCCGTTGCGGAGTGCATATAAACAATGCGCCGCAAAGAACGTGTAGGTCTCATAGCCCACAGGTCGTGACTGCAATTCAAGAATATGCGTTCAAGCGAGGATTCAAGAAGGATGCCAATCAGCGGGTTGTCGAAGCACTCAGAGTGTGCTTTGGCATCGATATCAACGTGCGCGACGAAGAGTACCGCTTAAGCTACGGGGCACTGCAAAAGATTACGATACGTGTGGCCGACACGTTGCTCGTCGATACCGAATCTAGTACCAGCGTTCCCGAAGCGGTAATGATCGATACGAATGCGCGGTTCCGCTGTTTTCTGGAAAAAGCAACCGGATACACAGCAAAACAGCGTGCAAAAAAGGCTCAAGAAGCAGTAAAACGCGCCAAAGAGGGTTAATCTGCTCTCCAGCTCTACCCTACTCGACGTAGATTGCCGGTTTCATGGGAAGTGCTCGCCTCGCGCGATTCGCAGGATCGTACACGTTATCGTTTTCTGCGCAGACATACACGTGTTTTCCAAATTTTCGCGTCATGTAGTCCTTAGCGGCGAGAAGAACGTCTGATTCGGCCTTGAAGTCCAGCGCGTCGGCAGATGGAGCCTCGTGAGCGAGCGATTTGGCAAGATCGGGTGCGATACGAGCGATTTCTTTTACATAGATACGCAAGAGGGGGTCATCTTTGGCTCGGGCAATGATGTTCTTGATCGACGGATCATCAAGGCCGCGCGCGACGGCGTAGAGGGTGTATTTCCACTGAGCCGGAAGGTAGATAAAAATTGATTCAGTTTCCCGTTTTATTGCGGCTTGTATGTTTGAGATGTCACTGATCACTCCATCTAAAACGCCCTTTTGCGGAAGTGTTTCGGCATAAAGATCGTCGTACAGCGGGAATTCTGCGAGGGAAATATACCCAGACTTCTGCATTCTCTCCCACAGCTCCTCAGCAATGTGAGGCACAACAGGCGCTAGCACCCGGAGCCATATATCGATGATGTCCCAGAGCGTGCGACGCTTCTCGTTGCCGTCCAAAATCATCGATTTATACTCTTCAACCCGGTTTAAGTGCTCAAAAAACGCTTCAGTGACGTACTTTCTGTACGAAAATTGATGTGCGGATTCAGACGTTTTTGATACCATAGCCTTAGTCGCTGCTAGTATCCATCGACTCGCAAAGGAAAGCTGCCCATTGTATTCCGGCCTCGCCGCTTCGACATCCCTCTTCGTTGCGTTCCAAAACCTCAGAAGCCTCTTTTTGACCGTGTCGACTTCTTTTTCCCTCCAGTCAACGGTTGAATTCAGATCGGCAATGGACACTAGACAGAGCCGCACGAGGTCCGCGCTATAAACCTCCGGAACCGTCGCAATGGGAATTACGTTGCCCTTGCTTTTCGACATCTTCACCCCTTCGCGAACGAGAAGCTCGTTGAGAGTGACGATCTTTGGCCAGCACGTCTCCGGAAACAGTATCGCGTGATGGAACAAAAAGAAGCTCAAGTGATTAGATATGTGGGCGACGGCAGTGTGCCGATGATCGTTCGGATACCAGTATATGAAATCCTTTCGTGCAGCCCTGATCACCGTCTCTGGCAAACCTGTTTGCTGGCAGACGTCCGCAACGTCGCCCTCGCCCAGGAAAACGTGGTCAAAGAAGGCGGGCGTTAGCCGCTCAGGGTCACACTCGCGTATATGCTTGATGACGGTATAGAGCGCCATGTAGATAACGGAATCAGAAAGCGGCTCAATTATCCAGTGCTCGGTTGAGAAGGGAAATTCCGTCCCAAGCCCTCTACGCCGAACGCACGGTCGTTGATCGAGCCACTCAAACGTCTGGACGAACTGTGTTCGGTATGTCTCTGGTACGATTTCAAGCTGGTCAAGCAATTCGAATGCCTTTTCTTTCCAGTGAGGGTCTCCATAGTTGAGGAAGTACTGGCCAGGCTCTACGGCGACAACCACCCGGCCGCCGCATCGACAGAGCCCTTTTGTTGAGGTCTCATAAATGCTCGACGCGGCATTTCGACTATTGAGGAATTCAACGACATCCTGCTTGACGTCGCGCACTAGCCTGCCATCAAATTGCTCGGCAGTTTGCTTAAGAATCCCGGTATAAAATTCCTCCCTGTAAAGTATGTTGGTAATATGGCTCAGCGTCTTGTCGTCGTGTTGAGATCGAACGCCGTAACGTTCGCATAGCTCTGCTGCGGGAAAATCCCCGTACCCGTCGATTTTGACGAGAGATATCGGCTGTATAGCTTGAATATCGCTGCTTAACGAGGAGATATCAACGTCTAAATCTGTGCTCCCTTGCTGCTTTAGGTCATTCAGCGCTGCCCAATCATAGGGGGCGTGAGCGGGGACACTCATGACGATTCCGGTACCGTGATCAGCATCGACGAAAGACGCCGGAAGAATAGGTATTTTACGCCCCAGAGGGCTGACGCAAAGAGCCCCGAGCAGTGACGTGCCCTGGAACTCCTCAATGATAGTGACCTCCCGCTGCTGATAGCGCAACTTGGTGGCGCTTTGGTGGGAAATGATCCACGTCTCACCATCGACGTAGGCTTTGACGTAGGTCGCGTTTGGCGCAACCCAGAGATTTGTTACCGCAAAAACTGTTTCTGGGCGCAGCGTGGCCGTGACGACATAAGCTTCGTCTAAAGAGAACTTGATCCCGACGTAGTCGTCGATTGATATCTTCTCAACGTCGCCGCCGGCGATATCGTCTTCCCCGACGGCGTTTTGATCGATCGTGCAGAAGAGCACTGGGTGTTGTCCGCGCACGATCAGCCCGAGCTCCATCAGCTTGCCGTACTGCCATCGAATAAACTGGTTGTAGACGAGGTCGCCGGTGGTAAACTGCCGGGACCAGTCGATCGAGAAGCCCATCTTCTTGAAATCCGGCGCGATCTTAGCTGCAAAGTAGTTCGCGATATTCCAAGGGTCCACAAACGAATTGACGATCTGCTCAACGTGCGACTCGTCGTCGTCATAGAGGCGAACGTAGTTCTTATAAAGCGTTATCGTCGCGCTTTCGCAACGCTCTATGCACGAGCTAATAGCGAGGATGGGCGTCCCTGTGATGTGCCACGCCATCGGCCACAGGACGTTGTGGCCGTTCATTCGCATGAACCGAGCGTGGATATCAGCAAGGTTATAGGTCCGCGTATGGCCTATATGCTGGGGTCCGCTCGTGTACGGATACGGCGTCGTTAAGAAGTACTTCTTCGGCCCTGCGCTTGTTGGTTCAAATATCTTGTCGCGAAACCAACGATCCTGCCACTTCTTCTCAATTGCTCGAATTTCAGCAAGTTCAGGAGTTACCACTTGCACTTCCTGCGGCGAGTCGCAACGATTAGAAAATAGTTATTTGAACAAGCGACCTGATCGGAACGTTCTGGACTTGATCTATCCCTTTCTTGTTAATAAGAACCGCTACCGATAGCGGCGTTGCTTTCATATCTTTGATGCTCTCTATGATTTCAATCGCCGTGCTTCCAGTGGTTATTACATCATCGACTATCGCACAGCTTTTTCCCGCAATATCAGCGAAGTTTTGACTAAATGAGCCCTTAACGCCGCCATTTTCAGATCCCTTTTGTTTTTGTGGAACAAACACTGCGAGCTCTGCTCCGATTTCATCGGCGACAAGCGTCGCAAGAGGTAGTCCACTCAGCGCGACGCCGATTACTACGTCAGGATCACCCGTCTCCAAGATCATGTCGACCAACGCGAGCGAGACGAATCTGAGCCTCTCTGCTTTTTGCCCAATCTCGCTCCAGTTTACGTATATGTCCTTTGGCACGGGCTCTTGTGAACTCTTGGAGCGGGTGAGAAGCCACGTTGCCGTTTCTCGTGATATGTTCAGTTCGTCGGCTATCTCTCCGGAACGCAACCCTTTCTCGCGTAGTTCCTGCGCTTTGTTTATGAGATCGTTCAAATCGTTCATATTCTGACCCTTCCACCTGTCAAAGTTACCTCTTCACCGGCTTAACTCTCACCTCAGATCCGCAGACAGGACAGATCGTTTCCGTTTCATAAAACCGACCACATCCGACACATCTGCGTCTCCATTTCAGCACGCGTTTGATGCGTGCCTGCTGGATCGGCTGCGTCTCTATCCCGAGGCGCGCCGCGACATTTTGAATGGAATAATCATCCGTAACCAGCGTACCGCTTACTTCAAGTGCCTTCGCCAGCAAGTCAATATCGGCTTGAGACAGCCTAAGATGGTCACCCGTCGACTTAGCCTTTTCCGTGACAACGTCTATTGCTTTTTTCAACGGCTCTTCGATTTTCAGGCCCTCCTTTAGAAACTCTTGCAGTACTACTGTCGCTTGAGAGCTCTTCAACTCGCGGGTTACCTCAGGAACTGTGTACATAGAGCCAACGACGTGAACGCCATAAATAAACACTGGAGCGTCAAGCACGTACGTTTTAGACATCAGCCGTGCATATGTGATTGATTCAATATGGATTTTTTCTAGCATATAGTCACCCAAGGCGAGTTCCCCAGCTAGCATAGGCGGCTTTATTTGATTTCGTGGGCGGCAGCGGTATACCCTCGCCTGCGCGCCGCGATCTCTGTAGCATCTAGCCTTTCAGGCAGCACATCTGGCAACGCTGCATCTGTTGCTGGTTAACGTTCAGAAGGGCTGTTCAGTCCTCTCCGAGCCGGAGAAAGGTTTTTATTATCGCTGAGTGCTCTATCAATGAATACTAAATAGAGGTGCACTCAATGACGAACCTGCCAGAAAAGGTAGTCAACAACTTTAGCGCTGTGAAGACTGTAGTATTCGCAACCGTGTGCGACGCCGGTATACCGAACGTTGTACCCAATCAATTCGTCATCGTAAAAGACCCCGAAACAATTCTCGTCGGCGACAACTTTTGGCACAAAACTGCTGACAACCTGAAGAAGCCAAATTGTACCGTAGCCATTACATTGTAGTAGGGTTATGACTGCTATCAACTCAAGGGCATAGCAAACTATGTGACTGAAGGACCTGACTACGAGATGATGAAACAGAAGAGCAAGAGCCGAAATGAAAAACTGCCTGCAAAGGGCTGTGCGATACTAAAGGTAACAGAAGTCTACGACCTCGCTCCGGGGCCAAACGCAGGAAAAAGAATCGCATAACCGGCCAACCCCCAACTAACAGCAGTTGCGGCAGTTTTCAAAGCTGTGCAACGATCGTTAGTTAGGACCCTTCAATAACTCGTTGCTCAGAGCCGGGAGCTGGAGATGCTAGAGGTTAAAGAATGGCAGCAGATATATTGACTCTTTTTTCACAGTTCGGCCTCAAAAAAGAAGCCGGGGAGGTTTACCTTCATCTGCTACAGACCGGACGACGAACTGCAGTTGAAGTAGCCGAATCGCTTCATCTCACTAGTCACGGTGCTAACAAGGTCCTGCTAGCGCTTTCGAAACAAGGACTCGCTAAGCGTATATCGACCAATCCGGAAACATTCGTAGCTGCATATCCGTCCTCCTTGCTAAATCCTGCCATTAGTAAAGAGGCCGCGAAGTTACAGGACCTCAGCGAGGCGCGAAATACGCTGCTCGAGCTGTGGGACGTTGAGCGCACAAAAGCGCAAGGCTTACCTATCGAATGGTGTCCGATCGAAGAGGGTTTTATCGTTCTGTACGACAAAGACGACATTATCGACCGGCGTCTCGAGACCTTCCACGCCACAGAAAAAAGGCTCTGGATCATCTCTACCGAGTTTTGGCTCCTTCGATGGGACAAAGTGCTTTGCGACTATTTTGTCGGTGATGAGGACAAATGCAGGATCGAAGATCTAAGGATCCTAATTCCGATTACGCCAAACAATATCGATGCAGTAAAGCAGCTTTCTAAGTGCTTCAAGATACGACACTCACCAATGATGAGCAATTTCGCGGTCGTTATTTCAGACTGCAAAGAGGCGATGTATACGGGCGTAACAAAGGATCTCGACGAGTTAGAGCGAGTCGAACTAACCCCGTCGCTGTGGTCGAACAACAGCGGATTTATTGAAATCCAGAGTTCCCTGTTTCAATCACTCTGGGACAGAGGGATAGACGCCCGTTTGAGGATACAAGAGATGGAGACGGGTAAGCCCATCGAGATCACGCGCGTCATTACTGACTACCAGGAGATCGTACAAGACTTCGCGTCGCTTATAAACACTGCCCAAAAAGAGATATTCTTGTGGGGCAGAAGCGAGGCTTTGCCGATTCTCGCACCACTCATCCCAAAGGATGCGCGACAACGAGGTATTGACGTGATTGTAATGGCCGAGATTAACAAGGATAATCTGCAAGCGGCACAAGAAATCGCGGAACGTGCCGATGTGCGCCATATCCCTCAGATTGTGCATAGCACGGGGGTAATCATCGATCAGCAAGTAATGCAAGTGTTGCTTTATTCATTTAGTGATAAGGGCGCAGAGCTCTATAATTCAATTTATACGAATACAAGGAGCTTCGTTGAAACGCAGCACTCGATGATGGAAGACATGTGGGACTCAGGAATCGAGCTGCGGTACAGAGAACAAGAGCTGACCGCAGGACGAGTGGTGCAGACGATTCAAGTCATAAAGAAGAGGGAGGACGTCTACAAAGCTTTCTACGAGATGCTCGACAGATCGAAAAATGAATTCAACGTGATACAAACTCGTATGGGGGTAAAACGGCTCTATAATTTGATCAAGGATAGAGAGATGCCTAAGATTACGTATCGTTTGCTGGCACCTATTGAAAGCGTCAACATCGAAGAAGCGCGTCTGCTTACGAAGTATTTTGAAATTCGGCATCTTGAATCGGAGACTGGGGCAGCAATTTTTATATCCGATGATGACAAGCTGCTCGGAACGAGTTATATTTACGACACCGGCGACATAGATAATGTGATATACAAGTCAGCCTTCAGAACGGACATTTCTGAATTCATTTTTATCGAAAAGGAGCTCTTCAACAGCTTCTGGTACAACGCGACGCCACTAAATATTAGAGAGCAGGAGCTCCCGATTGACGCGGTAAAAGGTGTGATCGACGCGGAGAAGCCCGAAAAGCGACCTGCAAGACGCTAATTCTGACAACGGCCCGTACAGCGTATCTGCTTCTGAAAAGTTCAACTAACATCAGGTAGCGGCCCAACGCTCTGACGCCGATCGTGTACCCTAGNNTGATTTAAAGATGCTCAAAGGAACATTTTTTATATATAACACGACGTCAATATGTGGAGGGTGTCATCATGACGCGTGGAGTATTGCACAAAGACGTTTCGACGCTTAGCGGGGTCAACGTAGGGAAGGTAAGAGATGTTCTGATTAACTGGGATAATAAGGAAATTTCATTAGATGTCTCAAAAGGCTTGCTCAAAGGAGAAACAATTGTTCCGTGGTCGAAAATCATAAGCGTCGGCGATATCATTATAGTTTCTGATGATTTAGCCCCTGAAGGCAGTAAGTGAGCGCCCTCAATGCGTTGCACTCGCTGCAGGGTTCCCCCTATAATTAAACTATCATTTCACGTATTTCTCTCGATTTGACCGTTCTCTCACGAACGACTCGTATCAAACGCTCGTCTAGTAGCCAATGAAAGGTTTTGCCGTTGTGTTCGACTGCGCGGGTACGCTTCTCGAGAAATATCGCGTAGCGAAGGATGTTGACCAAGGCATGCTCTTGCATCAGATAGTATCCCTCAGTTTCATCGGGACGCGGCTGGACTACGTGCTTGCTGTGTTTCAGCTGGATGTTCCCAAGGACTTAGAAGGCGTGCCCACTGACTTGTCCATCGCGGATTTCTTGGACATCTACAACGTAGATCTCGTAGTTGTTTGCGCAAACGTCCCGGTTGCTAAAACAACGGTGTTGCGCGCCGTTGCGCGTGATGCGAAGAGCCGAGTCAAGGATCTAGTCGATGTAGTCGATGAAGTCAGAAAAAGTTGCAGCGCGTCGTACTTCACCGGCACTGCGGCCATCGTCGATATTGAACAAGGCAATATCCCGTACGTTCTTGCCACCTGCGGAGAACTCTTCGAATCGGCCCGCCCCGTTATTGATGAGCTCAAACGTATTGGGGGTGACATCTACGTGGCCTCGGGTGATGCGAAAAACACCCTTTATGCACTCGCTGACCGCATTGGTATTCCGTACGAGAATGTCAGAGACATCGCAACTCCGGGCGCAAAAGAGCAACTGGTCCACGAACTTAAGGAAGAATACCGTTACGTCGTAATGGTCGGCGATGGGATAAACGATATCCCCGCGCTGAGAGCCGCGGACCTTGGAGTTTTAACGATACAACAGAAAGAGGAACGTCCCGCAACGCTCTACGAAGCAGCCGATCTCGTAATAAAAGATATAGCGCTCTTACCTGGCATATTAAAAAACATTATTACAAATAACAGTTATAATGGTACGGGGTCGAAGGAGGCAACACGTTAATGGCCGTCTTGATAGAAGTCGAAAACTTAGTCAAAACATTCGGCGAATTTGAGATATTAAAAGGCATCAATTTCACCCTTGACGAGGGCGAGGTACTTGGAATCATAGGCAAGAGCGGGGCCGGAAAAACCGTCTTACTGCACGCCATACGAGGTTTGAAAGAGTACAAGCCAACGAGTGGCAAAATCTATTACAACGTCGCGTATTGTCGAAACTGTCGACACGTCGACGTACCCAGTCGAGTCGAAAGACCTTGTCCCATATGTGCCGGAAAGATGCAGTTCTACCGAGTCGACGCGTGGGCAGACGAAGAGAGCGATTTGCAACGCGACGTTAGAAGCCGCGTTGCGATAATGCTACAGCGCACTTTCGCCCTTTACGGAGACGAGCGCGCGATAGAAAACGTCATGAGGAGCTTCACAGAACGCGGGTACGGCGATTCTGAAGCAATTTATAAAGCATCTGAACTTATTGATCGGGTAAAGTTATCACATCGAATGATGCACATGGCGCGTGATCTCAGCGGCGGAGAGAAACAGCGGGTTGTTTTAGCACGCCAACTCGCAAGATCGCCGATCATCTTACTCGCTGATGAACCCACCGGTACCCTAGACCGGAAGACAGCAGAAATTATCCACAAAATAATCCAACACGAAGCCAAAACGAACGACATGGCTGTGCTGGTCACCTCGCACCTTCCTGAAGACATTGAATCGATCGCTGACAGAGCGATACTGCTTGATGATGGGAGGGTAACAAAGGAAGGCGCCCCGAAAGAAGTTATCGATGAGTTTTTGAGCACCGTCGGGGAAATAAAGAAACACGAGGTCGCCTCTGGCGAGACGATAGTGAAAGTGACGGAGCTTGAAAAGAAATACGTGACACTCGACCGCGGCGTAATCAGAGCCGTCAGCGACGTGTCATTTAATATCCAAGAAGGGGAAGTCTTTGGCCTCATCGGATTAAGCGGGGCCGGAAAAACAAGCGTATCTAAGATCATCGCAGGTGTGCTCGAGCCGACGAACGGCGAGGTGCAGGTGCGCATCGGCGATGACTGGGTGGACATGACTATGCCTGGTCCCGACAACCGAGGAAGAGCGAAGCCGTACATTGGCGTACTCTACCAGGAATATGACCTTTACCCATTCCGCGACGTGTTGGATAACCTGACGAGTAGCATAGGCTTGGAACTTCCCGCTGAACTTTCAGAGCACAAAGCGGTACAGACTTTGATGGCAGCCGGCTTTAGCGAGTCGACGAGCGAGCGCATCCTTGCTAAAGCGCCGGATGAGCTGAGTCAAGGAGAGCGGCATCGGGTAGCTCTCGCACAGGTTCTAATTCGGGAGCCCAACCTCGTTATACTGGACGAGCCCACAGGGACAATGGATCCAATCACCAAGAAAGACGTGTCAAACTCAATTCTGACTGCGCGCGCGGAAATCGGCGAGACGTTTATGATCGTATCGCACGATCTCGATTTCGTTCTGGAGGTCTGCGATCGGGCCGCGCTCATGCGCGGGGGCAAGATTATCTCCATCGGACCGACGGCGCAAGTGCTTGACGTTTTGACGGAGCACGAGAAAGCGGCCACCTGACGAACGCATAATAGGTATGTGCCCCAAGTTCATCATTCTCGACGGGAAACATGTTGTGCTCGATCGTGCGACCCGCACGTTGCGCGATGCGTTTGAACTCACAAATACCCCCTACCGCGACGGCCTGCTTGTGGGCATTATAAAGGGGAGAAAAACGCAAAAACTGGACGTCATCAAGGAATATGCGGTTTACACAAACAAAGGCGAGATCAGAATTGAGGTCGATGAACCGAGCCGGCGCCTTTGGCTGCGCACTTATAAAATATTTGTTGGGACCAAGGTCCACTGGTCCCAGCCCCAGATAGTATCGGCTGGCCCAGTTCCAAGCGACCTTGAGGTCGATCGTGGTGAACGAGAATACGAGCGCTGGGATATCACATACAGCCTTGGCGGGTTTGATCAAACAAATACCTACCTTTCGTTTATGAAAAAGAGGCATACGGCCTCGTATGGAACAAACGCCATCGTTGGAAAAGCAGTCGCAGGCAGAAATGTCCTCGAAAAGCTCGAGAATGGAGATGAAATTCAAAGAATCGAGCCGATTGAGCGACTCGAATATATCACCGACAAGTTCACGACGTCTGACTTTGACATCGAACTTGAAGATGGAATGGAAGTCCATACCTACTTCCGGGCAACGCTTTCAAGAGATGCGTCTGAGGGCGTAGAACACTTTTTGGCCCTTGCCAAGGACGGCTACTATCAAGTGGATGCAATGACAAACACCTATGTCGTGTCCACGCGCTTACACGGGCGATCGTGCCCCTTTGAAATGCTCGATGCGAGGAGCGAGGGAGCAATCACCGTCCGTACATCTGGAAACGACTATGGCAACGTATTCATTTACAAAAGAGATGCGCCCTCAAATTCCAGCCATTCGGTCATCGGCTATGTAAGCGAGGGGCTAGAGCTCGTCAAAATCGCGACGCCAGGGCAGAGATTGCGCGTGTATACCGACCCTACCCGCATCATGTTGCTGGGCTTGCCCATCGCGGCGATAGATGAGGAGGTCAATCGATTAGGCATTTCTCTTGAACGCGAAGGGTATGATGGCGAAGACGGCGTCGTTGTGCGTCAATCACCTCTCAACACGGTCGACATTCTCAAAGCTAGAAGTGTGAAAACCTTTGCAGTCCCTCACGATAAGCTTGTAAAAATTGAGCTTTATGAAGATCGTGCTCCTAAGACGGTAGCGTTCGTGAGAACGGTCACGGGTTTGAGAGATAATCCCGTAGGCTCGTTGCAAGCTTACGTAAAATATGGTAAGACGATCATGTTCCGCGCGCAGGGCGCGGAGAAGTTCGACATTGTGCCGGAAAACACGCCGACGACAAAAGTGAGCACCGCTGAAATCGGTGTTTCAAATCGCTCCTCCAAGTACGCTGGACTAATCGGCGTCCGACTTGAAGATAACGAAAAGTACGGACCGACCGGTGAGCGGTTCAACAGCACCAATATTGTTGGGAGGATACTGCACACACGACCCCTTCAAAACGTGCGTGAAAATGAGATGATATACGTTCACGAATCTCTGTGATTTATATTTCTCGATAATTATAATATTAACCGCTGACATATTTACGTTATGAAACAAGTGGTGCAATGGTATCGGATGAGATTACAAAAATGGTCGTTCTTGCGGAATCAAGCCCCATTTTGCCCAGCGAGCTGGCGCTACGGGCTTATGAATTATCAACGGACGCCGTGGTGAAGGAGACGTGTTACGGGCTCATTGTTACGGGCTCAGAGCAAGCGGTCAATGAAACTATAGAAGAGCTGAGGAAACTGGACCCATCCGGGATTTTCGTCAAGGACCGCGGGTTCCCCCCAGGCGATTCAAGAAGATGTCGCGCTGTTAGGGGGGGCGGTCCACGACCAGGCTTCCACCAGCTCGAGAAGGAATCTGCGATTCTTCCGAGCATATCGTATGGATTAGAGACCATCGAAGACCCATTGGACGTTAAACACCAAAAAAAGCGCGACAAGCTCAAGATCGACCGCTTCATCGAGATCATTGAAGAGCAGTCAAAAGAGGATGTCAATGGCTAAAATACTCATATTTCCGTCAAACAGTCTGATTCTGTCTGACCTGGTCGCGCGATTCGGTCACGAGCCGCTTACGCTGATGCGCGTCATACGAAAGAAAATAACAGAAGTCGGAATAGATAGCCCACCGATTAACGTCACGCCAGAAGACCCTAAGAAGGGACTCAAGTATGCGGCGGTCGACGTCCCTTCTGGTGTGCGCGGGCGGATGGCACTTCTTGACCCCCTGATAGAAGAGGCTGAAGCCGCTATCATCGTTCACGAGGCCGATTACTCATTTGGATGTATGGGGTGCGCCCGAACGAATGAACTAGTCAAGTACATCGTTCGTAACAAGGATATCCCGCGCTTAGA
Source organism: Candidatus Methanoflorens stordalenmirensis (assembly GCA_003139855.1). GTDB lineage: Archaea > Halobacteriota > Bog-38 > Methanoflorentales > Methanoflorentaceae > Methanoflorens > Methanoflorens stordalenmirensis. Next base: position 22,766 of record PLGY01000024.1, on the reverse strand, counting down.
ACTCGCCTACCCGACGAACGACGATGAGGCGCGTGTATTCGTACGAAAGATCCGCGACTTCTGCGAGTCCCTGACGCACAAAGCGGAGGTACTCGCGTGACGCGAAAAATCAGAATAGCGCACCTCTCCTGTGGCTCCGAATACAGTGGGATCCAAAAAGAAATTGAAAATGCTGTCGCGTCCGTGAATGCTGAGCTAGTCTATCCAGAAGTAGATACCGACACGATTAAAGACGCGGTAAGCGAGTGGGGACTAGAAGTCGCCAGCCCTGATTTGCAGCTTATGATAGCGCGGGCCAAATCTATAGTGGATGGTGGCTTCCCGGTCGACGCGGTATTTATAACTACGTGCTTTCGATGCGCTGAAGGTGCAATAACGCGAAGCGAATTGCGACGTTATATCCATGAGCGTGCCAATTTGCCAGTTATCAGCTACTCGTTCACCGAACGGACTAGTGCAGGAACACTCCTTACGCGGATGGAAGCTCTCGTAACCACCGCGCTGAGAAGAACTCTTCTCGCGCGCGAAAAACAGACGGGATTAACTGCCGGCATCGATTCAGGATCGACAACCACAAAAGCCGTGGTAATGCGAGATAACGAGATAATTGGAGTTGGCTGGGTCGAAACCACCGAAGTATTGAAGAGTGCCGAACTTGCGTATGCGACAGCGCTGAAGATGGCACGAGTGGACGAATCTGAAATTCAGGCGCTCGGGACTACGGGTTACGGTCGCTTGCTCATCGGAGAGGAGATGAAGGCTGCGCTCGTTCAAGAAGAGCTCACCGTAAACTCGAAGGGTGCCGTTTATCTCGCAGAGAAACAGAAAGGGCCTGCGACGGTCATCGACATTGGCGGCATGGATAACAAGGCTATTTCGGTCATAGATGGCATTCCCGGCGGCTTCACCATGGGCGGAATTTGTGCCGGAGCTTCAGGTCGTTTTCTCGATATGACCGCACGTCGATTGGGAGTCGACATCAGTGAATTGGGGCCCTTGGCGTCCAAAGGAGACCATAACCGTTTGACAATGAACAGCTACTGTTACGTTTTCGGAACGCAAAGCCTTGTCAACGCACTCTCGCTCGGAGCTAGCAAAGAAGACGTTGCAAGTGCGGCCTGTTACAGTGTCGCAGAACAGGTCTTCGAACAGCAGCTTCAAGAGTTAGAAATTGTAGCTCCCGTCATCATGGTCGGTGGAACCTCGCTCATCAGCGGTCTGGTAGAAGCAATGCAAGACGTGCTCAGAATGAGCGTTGTGGTGCCTAGATATTCACAATACATCGGCGCAGTCGGATCTGCGCTGCTCGCTAGCGGGTTTATAGAATGATGCCACGTATGAAGCAAAACTTGGCCGGGCGTCGCGCGAGCCACGAAAGGGATTGCATACGATATGATCGATTCTGAAAAAGTGGCAGTAGAGTCTCCTGACAAGCAGGGGGCCCGCTTGATTGAAGAATTGACGTCTGACATCTTGTCTGACCTGGACGTCGCCCACTCGCTGTACAACATCAGAATCTTCATCGATCCCGACGAACCCGTGTTCATCTTATATGGTAAGCTTGCGATCTCACTTCCGGATATAAAGATTTCCGACGTCGCTACGATGACGCATACCGACGACGGGCTGAAGTTAGATATCAAGAACGAACGGTACGTCAACGATCTGCTCGATAAACTCGTTGAGCGTTATGGGAAGGCCAACATTTTGCAGCTCGATCGGTACACCGTGCTTGTCGCGACCGACGACGATATTCCCGACGAAACCATCTACGAGCCCACGACGGAGCTGAAGCGCAAAGTCATCGATTCAATACGGCGCGTCGCGCCCGAAGGCTACAGGATCATAAAGCACGATATTACAGATGACTACGTCCTGTTCATAGCGTCTGAGGAGCCGATCAAACAAGAATGGATAAACCAGGGACGCAGGTTGCTCAAAGAGGCGGGACTATAGGATGTTAGAACCTCTCATGTACACTGGTGGCGTTTACCGACACGACGAGTTGATGGAGCTGGTTGAGGATCTCGGCGGCCACCTTCTGCAAAAGAACGTCATGCAGCTCGAAGTCGTGCTCTTGATACTCGTCCCAGCTGACGATATAAGCGAGGTAGAGCAAAAAGCGGCCGAGCTCTTAGGAACGATCACTAGAGCACCCCTCATAGGCACCGAAATCGCCGTGGTCGCGCCGAGTCTCGCCTATCACCACATGCCCCATCCGACGTGCGATATCGCGGAGTATCTCCGAAGAAATGGAGCAAAGACGAATATCATTGGCCTGGCTCGAGGAGTGGGGCGGCGCGCGGCACAGCTGACGAAGAGCGAGCGCGGGCTGATAAATGAGCACGATTTGGCGTTGTTTATTCTTGGGGATTTCCTAAGTTGCATAACAGACGTAAAATATCAGCTCTATGAGGATCTCGACGTTCCCATAATAGTAACTGGAGGCCCGGAATGCGACGCAGTTCCCTACGCGTATGCATACATCGGGGGAATAGGCCGACGCGCTAAAGGGTTTCACCGGGAATCTGAGTTCGCAATCCTGGATAGCATCGTCGGAATGATTAGCAAAGCTCTGGATGAGCGACGCGAAGAGCTTGAAAAGGATCCACTATCGGTCAGCCCGTTCCGCCTCATGGACGAGATCACTCAACAAATTCCACAAGTTGGTGAAAGCCTCTCTCCCACGCCGATCACGATGCATTTAGACGGCATGCGGATTAAGCTTCCTTACGACGAGTACTACGAAAGGATACGGAATGTGAAATTCATTGAAGGCCCGACCCTCTCAGACGTGGCGGAAGTCAGACCTTCGTTTATGCGTGAATATCTTATCTTGAAAATCAAAACGAAATCGGTCGCGGGATTTGCTCTGTAGTAGTAGCCCCTCGCTTGCCAAACCCGACGCAAGCAAATCGACTGTCGTCGGCGATTTTTAGGCTGTCACGTCCCTATCGCATTGATCGTCCGAATTAGTTCCTTGAAGCTTGCTACCTCAAGTCCCAAGACTTCTTCGCGCCTCAGGCCGATGCTCATCTCGCCATCGACTGTCAGTTGTTCGGGCCCTCGCCGCACAATTCGGTACACTCCATCGGCGCGCAGTGCCGCAGTAGCGGCCTTGTCGTGCACCATTGCCCGACCAGGAATGATGACCGTCTCATTCATATCCGCCAAATTCAGCTTCTGAATGTCGTCGAGCGTGATGAGACACGCGATCTCTTTTTCGGTGCTCACAACGTTGACGTTTGGCGCTATCCGCTGAAATATAGAACGAAGATACGGCCCGGCTACAGCTCCGGTAATCACCGTGGCGCGCTTCTCAGTTCTAGGAAGGTGCGCTTCGGGATTGCTTGCCACGTAGAAAGGTGACCCGATTTCAGGATCCCACAGCGGGGTACCAGTCACTCGCAGCTTGTAACGGTCGTTGATACTGCTAACTAGTTCCTTGAAGCTCTCCATCGGCTGAGATTCAATGTCGCGCATGATGGGCGCATTCCCCAGAATTAACCCTTCCTTCGTGTGATTCGCGAAACGCATCAAAATCAAACCCCGTGCGCCCATGCCCTCAAGATCGTCACACGTTTTTCTGAGAACGTCGCCGTCGTTGACCCCAGGTACGATTACTGCGGCGGCATAAACGTCAGAGGACGCGCAAAAGGTCGAGAGGCATTGAAGTGAAACCTCAGGGGTGGGATCTCCCATGTAGCGTTTGCGCAAGCCAGGATCGGTCGCAAAAACGGTAAATGACACTTCGCGCACGTTATTATTGATTAGCTTTTCGGCAGCTTGCGGGCTGTCGAAGCCTTTGCCACTTGTGTACCCAAGATGGATCGGGACTTGGAGGCTGGCGAGCAACTCGGCCAGCTCGAGTAAATCGGGATAACAGCTGACGTCCCCCCCGCCACTTATCGTTACCTTTTCAGGGTCTTTTGAACTCATCTTGAGGGTAGCATGGACATCTTGCGCCACGCGCAAAAGTGGCTTAAACCCCGCGTATTTCTCTGCAATCGCTCTTTCGCAGTAGTCACAGCCCTCACTGAGGGGCGAACAGAAGCGACACCCAAATGGCTTAAAATCTTTTACGTTCTTAAAATAGCAGTAACTGCAAAACCCGCGACAATCAACCCCGGGCTTTCCTCCCACGTCTGCCAGAAGCTCCATGTGGTCACCTATCAAGCGGCAATTCCATTAACTAGTATTATAATTTAAAAAATATAAAAGTTTGCAAAAAATAAAAAAAAAGAGGGAGTTAGAACGGATTTGGAAGCCCAATTTCCGCTCTTTCCGCCCTGGTCTTCTCAGAGCGATCCCACTTGCTCTGCGCGAGCCTCGTCAGCATTTCCATGCCGAACTTGCCGGAATCTATTGGCTTGGTCTCAAACAGGCCCATATCGACCGCGCTTTGGAACAGATCCTTTCCGACTTTTGTCCGCGGCATTACGGTCGACCACCCGTCAGGCGAGCCGATGGACCCGGTCGAGATGTCCGCAGTTCGCGCGGTGAGATCGGGACAGATATAGCAACCCGGTTGCACGTAGTTATGGGTCAGCTTCACTGGAACTTCAACCCGTTCGCCCAAGGTTGACGTGACGATCATCTTGCCCTTTGAAACATCCATCTTTTCGACGTGTTCAATATTCACCTTGTGAAGCTCTTCGACGATCGCTTTAATTCCCGTATAGGTGAAGTTCTCAGTGCAGAATATGCCGAGAAGCAATGCCATTTTATTAGGCAGATGACGCGCCCCAAACGGATAGAGCTGCATCTTTCGGACCGCATAGGTCAAGCAATGCATGCCGACCATTCCGATCTTGTCGAGTCCTTGCTCGCGTGCCGCAATCTTCAGCGCGTTGTTGAGCGGACACAGCACGTATTTTGTGCCGGCCGCCGCGATAATCTCCTCAGGCGTAGTGGCGACGTATGGCTCCGGATTCCAAGGTTCGTCGGTCGGCATAGCGACGATAGCGCCTTCAATCACGCCCGTTTCAAGCGCGTGGATCAAAAGGGCGCTGACTATACCGCCGTCTTGTGAATACTTCTGAAGAATCTTGTCCGTCGTCTTAACCGTCATAATGTCGAGGTACTTACCTAGAACCATTCACTCCACCCCCATGACGCGCTTCTCTATCATTTCAAAGGTCGGCTCGAAGCTCCTCGGACATTGCGCATAGCACGCTCCGCATTTTATGCAGAGCTCCTGGTTGACGTGCGGNNCCGATGCACAGTCCGTTTCCGATGATTTTTGTCAGTAGGTCACAGCCGCACGCAAATCCCGCAAGTTCGGCAAGGGGCTTCAAGTACTCTAGGTCCGCACCTACCGCCGCGAGTATCGTGTTGGCGATCACCTCTGGACCAGTAGGACATCCAGGAAGTGCGAAATCGACTTTAACGAGATTCGCGACGGGAACGAACGATTCTTGCGATGGCGTCGCCGCTTGTCCGCCTACACTGTATCGAGTCACGCAGCCTGAGCTGGCACAACCGCCCATGGCGACTAAAAACGTCGAATTCTGTCGGATCTTGCGTATGTCGTCAACCTGTCTCTTGTCTTGCAGACAAATAGAACCGTGAACAATGGCGATATCCATTTGGTCATCGGGAATCTCTCGTACGTCTGCAAGTGTAGTCTCATACCTGTAGTCTATCGCGTCGAGCAAATCAAGCAGAATGTCGTAGTTGTCGGTTAGCGATATGAGACATCCCGTACATCCACTCATTACTGCCGTTAACACCTTCGGCTTTGCAGCAGCCATTTCTTTCACCTCCGCCTCCGCTTCTGCGGGCTTTACTGTTATCTCCGGTTGAGCGGCCTCCGTTTTCTCTTCTGCAGCCGGAGGGCTGGCCCTCTGCATCTCTGCGATGTTTTCGGCGTCAGATTTTTTCTCTTTCTTCCAAAACGGGCTCATAAATACTCCTCTACTTCTTTTTGGATTAACTCCGTAGCATCAGGAATCGATCCTTTGACTTCTTCTGTAAGTCCAAATTCGATTTGCTTGTAACTCTTCGGCTGGCACGCAACGATTATTACCTCACATCGTTCTTCTAACTCGTCAAGTGGTGCAGACGTCTGCCAGCACTGATGATCGGCGTAACGATCCCTATCGACATCATCTGTCGAAAACTTTCTTAGCTCTCCAGGAGCACCTCCGAAATCTATCGAATCGACGAGGACGAGCTTCTTGCATCCAAGAATACTAAATAAGAAGTACCCTCTGCCGACGTCGACGATCTTAAGGCGCGGTGCACTACTCAATGTCTGCTTAAGTATAGGAACCAAGGCAGTCCCGAAGCCATTATCGCCGTAGAGTGGATTTCCGCAGCAGGCTATAATCGCCTCTGCATCGCAAATCGAGTCGCTCACTTTAGATCATCTTGTTCTGAATGATGTTTTTTTCTGGATTCAACACGATCAGGTGCGTTGCACACGAGTTGCACGGATCGTACGCCCTTACGATAACTTCTGCGAACTTGTAGTGGTCTCCTTCTAGCGCCTTACTGATTGTTGGGTAATTCCAAGTCGTCGGAACCAGGCAATTGTAGTACCGAATCCTGCCGTCCTTAACCCGGGCCATGTGAACGTTCGTGCCACGAGCTGCTTCGTTGATTCCGATTCCAAGCTCGTTATCGCCGCGACCGGCACACGCTTCCTTTGTGACGCCGCTCGTATTGAGTTCGTCCAGGATATTCTCAGCTCGATGAACAAGCGTACCTAGTTCGCGAATTCGAGCCTTTTGGATGCCCATTGCGCCCCTCTCAGTGAATCCCTTGAACGTCGCTGCTCGTGCGCGAGGTCCGACTTCAACCGGTTCGCCGCCGACAAGGCATATCGTATTGTTTGCCTCCTGCCCAACTTCCAGAGAGCTATACCAGTTGTTCGGCTGTTCTTCGTTAAACGTTTCCCACGGGAAGGCCGTTCTGTCGCCGTACGTCAAGTCCGAAGCGAACACGTCGTAGTCGTGAATCCCCATATCTGGTGCATAGTCAGAGTCCTTGAAAAGGCCCATCATGAAGTCGGTGTGTTCGTTTGTAAGCTGTTCGTAGGTTCGTAGACTATTCTGCAATTTAGCTTGTGCAAGATCGCTGATGTTGTGTTGCATCCCACCTATAACGATGTCTGGAGCGTGCAGACCCTCTCCGCCGACCACATCGATAATGTTCTGGGCGACTTTTCTCATTCCCTGACAGCGCTTCATGGCTTCTGCGTAGACGTTTTTGTCAAAACCGACTCCGATCCCAAAGTCTGGGAAAATCAAAATGCTATGAAGCGGATGGCTATGCATTTTGTTAGCAATCGCAGCGAGTTCTCGCAGCAACATGCCGTCCTTTGGGGGCTCAACGCCAATTGAGTCCTCGACAGCCTCTACCGAGGCGCACGAGTGAGTAATCGGACAAATCCCACATATCCGTGATGTTGCCAGTGGGGCAAACTCCATCGGCTTTCCGATAAGGAACTTTTCAAAGTTTCTGATCGGCGTTATGCTGAAGTAGTTTCCTTTTTCCACTATACCGTCATCGTTGGTCTCTAGAACTAACTTGGAGTGCCCTTCGACACGAGTAACCGGCGCCATTTCAACTATATTGGCCAAACTAGTAACCTCCTTTTGGTGCATTTAGAGAGATAAGATGAANNACGGATGTATGTGCGCGAACAAAGCCGTTATTAGCTAATGAGGCATTTTTCGATCCATCCAGCTTGTTGCACGATTCGCTTCGATCATCGCTGCCACGATTTTCACTATTTGACGAACGCTTTCGTACTTGATGCTACGATGTCTCGTATAACTTGGTTGTCCGCCTGCAAGCAGCATTCGTTTCTGGAGGCGCGACTGTGACAGACGTCCACTCTTGACAGGGTGCTCATCACTTCAACCGCGCTGGTCGCGGCCTTTCGATTCCGCCCTTACGACTAGGCATCTTTGAAAAGTAAGAAAGGATTCGGACGCAAATGCGCAGCGTGCGCAGAGCAGTCATCCTTATCACTACGGGTTATTTTTCGTACGAAGCATACTGCCAAACAACTCCCGTTTCATGCAAAAAATTCGTGACAATTTCGATCACCCGGGCCAAGGTATAGTCTTCGTCGTCTAGCTCCCCGCTTCGCTCAAGCAAGAAGCCTATTTCGTCGTCGCTCGCATTGCAAAGACGCAGAGTAAGCGAAGCCTCAACCTGGTACGTGCCCGAGTAGAGTCCATCTCCGTCGCCATCGGTGATACCAATGATGGGAATGCCAGCCCGCGACAAGATGTCGCCGCAGATTGATGTAGTATCGTCTCCGACAGTAATAGCACAGATCGTTGATTCATTGACAGACTCCAATGTTTCGTCCGCGCGGTGGTTGACAAATGTCACTGAACCGCGTTGTAACGGGCGCGCAGGCACCATCGAACGTTGAACGCACACTTCGTTACTCGGTCTGAGGTGTCCGGTCTTAACATAGGCGGTGCTCAAGTCAATATTGCCAATCTTCTCAAGCCCGTGGGCTTTCATAGCAACGCCTGCAATGTCGACAATTCTGCCCCGTTCCACGATGAGCGCAACATCCACATCAACCACTGTCCCGACGACCATTCCTTGCACCAACAACGGTTCCCCTATCCTAGCGCCGTAGATATGTCGCGTAACAACTTCATCGGTGTGCTCCACGGACAACTCTCTTTTGTGCTTTTTGACGAGCTTAAGCGATAGACGATCCGACAAATGCCTAGCGACGTACTGAACGTCGCGGGACGTGTCCCCATCAGCGCCCCGCCAAAGGATAACACTGCCGTCGATTAAGCCTGGTCGCTCCACTTGGATAACAGAACGTCGCACGCGCGACGATACTATCTGGCCGAAGACGCGTCCTGTTTCAGAAGTTTTGCCGCAATTAGCAAGAACAAGTACCTCTCTATCTGAAACGTGGTTGAGTGCATCGCTTGTGTGTATATTTTGAGAGGTATCAACGAACGTCAGGTGCTTATCTAAGGCTGCGACGCGGGCCATTGTACCTCCAGCGAGCACACGCAATGGTCCAAGGGCGCGCAAAGCGTCTACGATATCAGCGATTTTTCCAGAGTCTATGAGTTCAGGCCCGTGAATTACAAGTCTGATGCCAATAGCAGGGGGATTTAAGGCCCGTCCAGGCGGCACGGTCTCTTGCATAACCATAAACGGTCGTCCTCGGCGTGTGAAATTACGTTAATGTCGCCATAATACCGGCCAATCGAAGGCCCGATGTGGTCAGACCTGCTTACAAAACTCGATGCGTTAGCAGCTATTCAACCGTAACGCTCTTGGCGAGATTGCGCGGTTGATCGATCTCGGCGCCTATATCCTTGGCTGCATAGTACGCGAGTAACTGGAGCACGACTGCGGCGAGCATCGGCGAGAACAATTCATCAATATCCGGTATCTTGATCACAGAGTCCACATATTTGACGATCTCGTCGTCAGATGCGTTCGCGATCGCAATGACGAAGGCGTTTCGTGCCTTTACCTCTTTTATATTGCCGAGCGTTTTGTAATATGTCTTACCTTTCGGCACTATGGCGATAACAGGGGTGCCCGCGGTGATAAGAGCAAGTGGGCCGTGTTTTAGCTCTCCTGCCGGAAATCCCTCTGCTTTGATGTAAGAGATCTCTTTCATCTTAAGTGCGCCTTCAAGCGCGATGGGATAGCTAAGCCCACGCCCGATGAAATAGCAGCAATCCGCTTCGCAAATTCGAGACGAAGCTTTCTCGATGTCGCTAATGTTGTCGAGAAGTGACTCAATAAGGCCCGGCACGGACTTCATTGAAGTTATGATATGACGTGACGTCTCAACGTCGATGAGCTTCTTCAGTCGCGCCACGTAGATGCCCAACATGTAAAGTGTAAGTATCTGCGCCGTAAAGGTTTTTGTGGCCGCGACGCCAATTTCCATTCCTGATTTCGTTAGCAGAATTTCGTCGGCTTTTCGCGTAATCGTGCTTCCGACCACGTTTGTTATCGCGAGCGTTAGGTAGCCTTGCGCCTTTGCCTCGTTCATCGCGGCGAGCGTGTCTGCGGTCTCACCTGACTGACTGATGCAGATTGCCAGGGATCGGTTGCCCGAAAGGAAGTTATTATAACGAAACTCAGAGCTGTACTCCACCTTAACCGGGATTCGCAGCAAATCCTCGAGCGCGTACTTACCGAGGATCCCGGCGTGGTACGATGTCCCACAGGCGATGATTGTAATGCCTTCGATATTCTTAATCTCATCCTCAAACGGGCGAAGTTCCTTAAAATCGATGCTACCTTCCAGCTCGCACAAGCGATCTTCCATGGTGTCCCGTAATGCCTTAGGTTGCTCGTGGATCTCCTTGAGCATGAAGTGCTCGTAACCCCCCCGCTCCGCGTCTTGGACGCTTCCATCGACGATTGTCACGAGCCTCTCAACATTCACACCTTGTAATGTTGATACGGTCACGTTGTCTCTGGTGAGACGGACGATTTCACCATCGTTAATGTACATGACCTTATTCGTGTATTTCCTGATTGCTGGAATATCACTCGCAAGGAAGTTCTCTCCATCTCCCAATCCCACGATCAGCGGGCTGTCCTTTCTCGCGGCAACAATGACGTCTGGTTCATTGTCTGATATAACCGCAATCGCATATGAGCCTTCGACGCGTAGCAGCGCCTCCCGCACGGCGCTTTCAAGGTCACCATTATAACAGTCTTCACACAGGTGTGCTAGCACTTCCGTATCCGTCTCTGAGCTGAAAATGTGGCCTTTGCTCGTAAGCTCATCTTTCAGAGCTTGAAAGTTCTCGATGATGCCGTTGTGAACCACGGCGAAACTGCCGCTACAGTCGGCGTGTGGGTGCGCGTTGGTGGAGGATGGAATCCCGTGTGTAGCCCAACGGGTGTGACCGATTCCAACACAGGCAGTGTTGGTCAAACTTAAAATATTTTCAAGATCAGCGATCTTTCCTTCTGTTTTCGTTATATCAATTTCCGCGCCGTTTAGCGTGGCAATGCCTGCGGAGTCATAACCTCGGTACTCAAGCCGTTTCAGTGATTCAACTATGATTGGCGTAACGCTTCGGTTGCCGATACATCCTACTATGCCGCACATTCAACCGTCTCATTAGAGTTGTTTCGAGGCCCAACACATAGGCGGCCGTGATAATCTATAAAAGTTCCGATTTTTGCTTTTGACGAATTTAGTCTGGATTAGCAGCTCATATAGCTGTGGCTGGCGAACAGCACTGAGCATATATATATTGTTTATCTTATATTTGTCTGCGTCCCAGTCTGCATAACTTTTTATCGCAAAATGACTTACCCACCACACCATGAAGGTCCTGTTAGTAGGTTCAGGCGGTCGTGAACACGCCATGGCGATGGCTATTGCTCAGAGCGTTGAAGAGCCGACGCTCTACGCCGCAATGAAGTACAAAAACCCAGGTATCGCCCAATTATGCAAGGATTACCTCCTCGTCAACGAAACTGACTTGGAGAAGGTGGCAGATTACGCCCGCCGCGCCGACCTAGTAGTGATCGGGCCTGAGGCACCGCTGGCAGAGGGGATCGTGGACGTGCTCGACGAACGCGGGGTACGCGCTTTTGGACCTACGCGAAACGCAGCTTTAATCGAATCAGATAAGGGATGGGCCCGCTCGTTCATGTCTGAAAAAGGCATCAGAGGATGTCCTAAATACGCGCTGTTCGACGATTTAAGTGATGCAGATCGCTTCATCAGAGACAACATCGATGAAAAAGAGTTAGTTATCAAGCCAGCAGGGTTGACTGGCGGAAAGGGTGTTGTAGTCATCAATGGCTATTCCGAGGGCAAAGAGTACCTGAAGAAGCTTCGGGGGCCTGTAGTCATTGAAGAGTGCCTTTCTGGGGAAGAATTCACGGTACAAGCATTCGTTGACGGGAACGTGTTGGCACCCGCACCAGCAGTTCAAGATCACAAGCGCGCCTTTGAAGGCGACCTTGGACCGAACACTGGAGGGATGGGTTCTTATACAGACAAGTCCTACGTCCTACCTTTCATGAACGAAGAGGACTACCACGCTGCTGTAGCCATAATGCAAGATACGGTAAACGCTCTGAAACGAGAGGGTATTACGTTTAAGGGTATCTTGTACGGCCAATTCATGCTTACACGAACGGGACCCATGGTTGTCGAGTTCAACTGTCGATTCGGGGATCCAGAAGCGATGAACATTCTCCCTTTGCTCAGATCCGACTTCATTGAGCTCGCAGAATCGGCTGTCGATGGCACGTTGAAGCAGACTGATTACGACCTTCGTGCCACGGTCTGCAAATATGTTGTGCCGGCCGGCTATCCAACGAACCCTAAGCCAACCGAGATCACGATCGATAAGGATCACATCGATGCCACGCTGTTTTATGCAAGCGTCGATGACCGCAACGGCACGATCACCACCACCACATCCCGAGCTTTGGCAGTCCTCGGCGTGGCAGAGACAATAGAAAATGCGGAACAACAAGCAGAGCAGGCTCTTCAGTTTATAAAGGGTGACGTATTTGCGCGGCACGACATCGGGAAAAAAGAGCTAGTACAGAGTCGCATTGAGCACATGAAGCGCATCAAGGACGCTTAGCAAGAATTGTGCTCCTCAAAGGATTCACAATGAAGAATCTTATTTCTATTCGCGATTTAACGAAAGGTGAAATCTTCGAGATCATCCAGCTTGCTATCCGCCTCAAAGAAGAACGATCAGAAGGGATATTCCCGAACAGTTTAGAGCACAAAACTCTTGGGATGATATTTGAAAAACCCTCGACTCGAACGCGAACGGCGTTTGAGGTTGCGGTGGTCGAGTTGGGCGGATACCCCATCTACTTGAACTGGAATGATCTTCAGTTGGGACGAGGGGAGACGACTGCGGATACGGCGCGCGTTCTCTCACGGTATCTGAGCTGCATCATCATGCGGGCCAACAGCCATTCAACGATCATTGACATGGCCAAAAACGCCTCAGTCCCCGTGATTAACGCCCTTTCGGATATCGAGCACCCGTGTCAGCTACTAGCAGACCTGATGACGATTTATGAAAAGAAGGGGGCGCTCAGCGGTATGAAACTCGCGTGGATTGGAGACGGAAATAATGTCTGCAATTCAGCAATACTGTCGTGCGCGCTGATGGGTATGAGCGTTGACGTCGCGTGCCCCCCGGGTTATGAACCGGACGACGAGATTCTGCGCAGAGGTCAGCAGCTATCCGCCGTGAGAATCCTTCGCGATCCGCTTGAAGCAGCCTCCGCTGCAGATATTTTATATACGGACGCCTGGGTTTCTATGGGAGATGAAGCAGCCTCTGCACTGCGCGCGCGCGCGTTCTCTGAGTACCGCATTGACCGCAAGGTGCTCGACGCAGCAAAGAGCGACGCCGTCGTTCTCCACTGTCTTCCTGCTCACCGGGGACAGGAGATCACTGACGAAGTGATGGATGGACCACATTCAGCTGTTTTTGATCAAGCAGAAAACCGATTGCACGCCCAAAAGGCCTTGCTGTTAAAGCTGCTCTGTTAGTTACCACGGCTCCTTTTTCTTGCCAAGCTTGAACCCGATGATGTTGACGCCGAGATGCAAGAGCGGGCTTAAGATCAGGACGACGACTATTACAGGCAGCGTAAAGTTGAGGGTGAACCAACCGCTAAAAAAAGCATAGGTGAGCACCCACGCGCCGATGACAAAGTCGAGCTGATCGACGATAGGTAGCGGGTCCCCCCGATCCATCCCCAGCCTCCTTTTAAAGAAGCTCTTAGTGAGGTCTCCGAGCATCGCGCCTAATGATAACGCGGCTATCACAGAAAGAGGTTCAAATGAGGGCACGCCAATGTGTGTGCTGTTCTTGATGAGTTGTAGCAGCAGGCCCACTGCGATTCCCGACAACGTCCCGCCGATTAACCCTCTGAACGTCTTGCCCGATCCAAAAACCCTTTTTCCGTCGACAAAGTTCCGACCGAGATCGAGAGGAGTTTTTCCCGCAAATAGGACGGCACTCGAGTTAGGCACGTATGCGGGGAGCATCAGCCAGAGGGCATCAATAATGAGCGCAAGCATTCCGTTGCGAAAGGCGCATCATACATATTAAATCTGTCTCCAAAGCCGGTCGAATTGGTCCGTAATCGCGCAAAGCACGACATAACTGCCGCTCTGTGTCCGGCACTATCAAAGCGCAAAATAATAATAGTAACAAAATAAAAGCTCTGTTAGGAAACGCTGGAGAACTGCATGTCAATTTATGAAGCGCCTGTCACATTACCTAAGCGGACGACCTCCTTGTGCCACGAATGCCTGAAGCCCATAGAAGCTACCATCTACGAGAAGGACGGCCAAGTGTGGATGGCCAAGAGATGTCCTGATCACGGCGTGTTCGACGAGTTGTACTGGTCCAGCGCCGAGATGTACCACAAGGCTGAGCGCTTTTCGTACGCTGGAAAAGGGGTTGAGAACCCGCAACTGACGCTCCACGACGCCTGCCCACTCGAATGTGGCCTCTGTGATGCCCATCTGACGTCCACGTGTCTCGCAAACGTGGATGTCACCAACCGGTGCAACTTGCGCTGCGAATGGTGTTTTGCTAACGCCCACGCACAGGGTTACGTCTATGAGCCTACTTTCGAGCAACTCACCGATATGCTTACAACGCTGCGCGAAGAACGCCCTGTTCCGACACTTGCGGTGCAGTTTTCGGGCGGTGAACCAACGCTGAGGGACGATCTCCCTGAGATCATTAGTAAAGCGGTTGAGCTGGGTTTTATTCAGACCCAAATTGCCACTAATGGCATCAGGCTTGCAAAAGATGTGACCCTCGCAGGTACGCTTAGACGCGCCGGGCTGAGCACAGTATATCTTCAATTCAACGGCGTATCCAAGCAGACCGACAGGTTCATCGAGCTAAAAAAGAAGGCCATCGAGAACTGCAGAGATGTTGGCCAAGGCGTAGTGCTGGTTCCTACGATCGGTCGTGGGCTGAATGAACACGAAGTCGGCGAAATAATCCTTTTTGCAGCTCAAAACGTGGACGTAATCAGAGGGGTCAACTTCCAACCAATGGCTTTCACCGGCGCTGCGAACGATTTAGCACCGGCCGTAAGAAACGCACAGAGGTTTACTCTACCTGACCTCGCATTTAACATAGAACAGCAGACGGGCGGACAAGTAAGGGCTGACGACTTTTATCCCGTGCCGTGTGTCGTTTCGATCTCAAAACTCATTGAGGCTTACACAGGAGCTCCGCAGATCGAGTTTAGCTGCCATCCGCACTGTGGCATCGCCACCTACCTGTTCGTCGAAGACGGGAGGCTCATCCCGATAAATAGATTCGTGGACGTTGACAAATTCTTTGAGCTTACCCAGAAGCTTGCAAACAACCTGAGTAATGGCGGTGTGCTGCGCAAGCCGACAGCGCTTATGCGAGGACTGCTAGCACTAAATTCGCTCGTCAACGAGGAGAATCAGCCGAAGTCCATTCAGTTTAAGGAGATGATTAAGACGGTCTTGCTGCATCACGACTACACTGCGCTCGGAGACTTTCATAAGCATACGCTTTTTATCGGCGGCATGCATTTCATGGACGCCTACAACTACGACGTGGAACGGGTCAAGCGTTGCGCCATTCACTACGCAGTCCCTGGCGGACTGATCATCCCATTTTGCGCGTACAATAGTGGCCCCTGCTACCGAGATGCCATCGAAAAGAAGTACAGCATCCCTCTCGAGGAGTGGGAGCGTACGCACGGCAAGCTGCGACTCGAGCCNNACCTTCTATACGAGCGCAAAACTGCTCATCCGAGCGGCACACGCTACTACGTACAGTCACGCACGACCATATATTTACTTAACGAAAGCGCTGCTAACACCGTGGTGTCGTGAAAGCCTTAACACACTCGATTTTCGCTTTCGTTTTCTGCATCGTCGTTAGCGAGATCGCGCTCTCCCCAACCGCGACAAACAAATTGTTCTTGCTGCTTTCTGCCACAGTTTCGCTGCTGCTAGCGTCACTTCCTGACTTCGACGCGCGCCTGCCGCTACGACTCATCGGTCACAGAAGTGGATTTTCGCACTCGATCTTCACCGTGGCAGCGTGCACAGGCCTTTCCTACGTCCTGTTCTCGCCATATCCGCCACTCGATCTAATCGTTGTACCCGCTGTCACAGCGGCCATTACAAGCCATATCCTTCTCGATTCGCTGACGGTGTCGGGTTGTCCGCTGCTCTGGCCGCTCAGCCGTCACCGTTTTTCGGCGCACCTATGCAAGTACGACAGCCCTGTAGTCAATACATCAATCATTTTGTTCTCCTGTGCCGCAGTCGTCGTCTTCGTGCTTTACGGGTAGCAAGACTCCTTCTTCCCGAGCTAATACGTGAGATGTAGGACTTGGTATGGCTACAATGTAGACTTGAATTATCAGCGACTGAAGCATTGTGGAGCAATTCTCGGCGAACTAAGACGAACAAAATATTAAAGTATTCGAAAAGCCACTTTCATATGAGGATTTAAATTGTTCCCGTCAAAGAAGGTTCAAAATCTGGTTGGTTCGAAGATCCAAGTCGAGATGAAGGGCGAAAAATGCGTGCTCGAAGGACTGTTGATGAGTGCAGATGACTATTTAAACTTGCATCTTACAAACACCACTGAAGTTGTTGACGGACAAAAGTCCCGCGTTCTAGGATCGGTCGTACTTCGCGGCAACAACATCATTCTGCTAAACCCTGTAAACGACTAGTCCGGATTAACTGAACCAGCTTCGCGAGAACAACCGATACTCCAGTGGCATATTGTCTATCCTCCCCTGTCATCGCAGCTAGGTTGCTCGACCCTAAGAAGGTGCTATACAGTGAACGTAACACAAAGCAAAAAGAGCAAGCACGACCTACTCTTAGCGCAAGGCAAGATAGCTCCGTGTATAGGATGCCACGAAGTATGTAATCCAGAGTACTGTTCGCTGCTCGATGAGTGGCTAGAACTACTCATGTGATACGCACGAGGTTTTAACGTCTTTCGTCGACTGACGCACGAAGCGGCAGCAGTCTCTATTTTTGGCGTGTTCTCGCTAGGAGCCACGCACTCTTTGCTTGGGGGCAAACCGGCCTCTATTGTGACGATCGCCAACGTGAAAGCGTGGCCCCGCCCAAGGTACGAACCAAACTGCGTTCGATTTTAATCCTCGATTAGCAGACACTTTTTTCTAGAAAAACGCGACTCACAGTTGTTAAATACGAAAAACTCGCGTCGGCTGCGACTTATTACACAACGTTGAAATACTTTAATCACAAATATTGATGTGGGACTTATTTTTGGGAAAACGCGACCGAGAGCTGGCCAAAAACGTGGCGAAATGCTATTATAGCTTAGCTGACGGAGATTGTGAAGTGGAAGTCATTGAGAGTCTTGATAGCAAAATGCCGAATGTCAGCTTCATAAACGACATAAGAAAAGAGCTGCAAGTATGGTGGCCTCGCAACATCGGCATGAAATCTAAGGTCGCGCGCTTATCTGAGTCAGATTTTGTATATTGCATCAACGAGCTTCGCGCGAGAAACGGATCACCCCCCATTTCCGCAGATGGGACGCTGCATAAGAAATGGATGGAATGCATGGCATCAAATGAGCCGCACGTCTATCTGGTCGCTATCCGAGGAGAGAGAACGAAGTTCGTTTTGGTGAACACGATGGTTCACTCGCGCAGCAAAGCCTAACTTTTTTTTTGAATATGTGCGTTCTTCCCTCTGCATTCGCTGAAGACGTTGATGACTGTGAGACGATCAGGAAATCGCGTGACTAGCATAGAAGAGCAAATCAGCGAAATAGAAACGGAGATACGCGATACACCCTACAACAAAGCGACACAACTCCACATCGGTCGTCTAAAAGCGAAACTTGCGCGGCTGAAGGAGAAGCGAGAGTCCAAGGGTTCGCACAAGGGAACCGGATTTGCTCCACGAAAATCCGGTGACGCAACCTGTGTGTTAGTCGGATATCCGTCAGCGGGAAAGTCAACCCTGCTAAACGCGCTCACTAATGCAAAATCACCAGTTGGAGCTTACGATTTCACGACGCTGAACGTCATCCCTGGCTCTATGGTGCACAAAGGAGCGCATATACAAGTCTTGGACATCCCGGGACTGATAGGCGGCGCAGCAGTCGGAAAAGGCAGAGGAAAAGAGATAATTTCAGTTGTGAGAAGCGCGGACCTAATACTGATCGTGGTCGACGTTTTCAGCGAATATCAAGTTGAAGTAGTCAAAAAAGAATTGTATGACGCAGGAATCAGGATAAACCAAAGCCCTCCAAACGTAGCGATAATCAAGAAACCTCGCGGGGGGGTTACGATTAGCGGAACTCCCAATGCTGCTGAAATCGACGAAGCTACGATAAAAGCGATTTTACATGACTTCAAGATCCACAACGCCGACGTCATTCTTAACGAAGACGTTGATGTCGATCGATTCGTCGATGCCCTGTTACCGAGCAGACTTTTCGTGCCCGCACTAACGGTGGTAAACAAGATAGATCAGTCTGCTGGGCCAGCAAGTTTCGGGGACGTTCACCTTTCTGCGGAGCAAGGCACCAACATCGAACTTCTAAAGGAGCTGATCTTTGAGAAACTCAGATTCATTCGGGTATACCTAAAACCCCCGGGCAAGGTGGCAGATAGGGAAAACCCACTCATTTTGCGCCGTAACTCCACGATCGAAGAGGTCTGCGACCTCATGCACGCACGTATCTCCGGACGATTCAGATACGCTCAAGTGTGGGGTGCGAGTGCGAGACACGCGGGGCAGCACGTCGGGCTAACTCATGTACTCTTGGATAACGATACGGTGACCCTGATAGCTTCCCGCAAGTGATCGCAGGACCGGCTTCCCACAACTCAATTCTGCTCGCGCGCAGTGAGCAGTCCAGTTTGGCGTCAAAAAGGTCTTAGAGTGATTTTGTCGCATTACACTAAGCTTATATCGGACAAATAAGCCATGTTGAATCAATGGAGCTCCACATCGGAGAGGCGTTCAGCATCGACCCGGGATACCTTGTAACTGAACGAAGCGCCGTTATCGGCCAAAGCGGAAGCGGCAAAAGCTATCTCGTGAGTGTGATCTGCGAAGAACTTGCCGCAAATGATCTCGGATTCGTCGTGATCGATACCGAAGGAGAATACACAGGGCTCTCCGGTCACGAGAACATAGAGGTAATTGATGAAATTGAAGACATTGCAACCGACGAAGAGCGGGTCCGAAATATCATCGAAGAGTCACAAAAGATAGTCCTTGACGTTTCCGAGACTGATCCAAAGGCCATAGATAAGTTCTTGGGAATCGTTTATAAGGTCGCGACCGACAAGTTCCGAGAGGGGCGCGACCGGCAGGTTCCTTTCTTAGTCATCGTCGAAGAGGCCGACATTTATATTCCGCAGAGAGGGCGCGCACTTGAGATCTTGCAGGTAATGAGCAGAAGAGGCAGGAAACGGGGCCTTGGTATTCTTCTTGCTACGCAGAGGCCTGCTTTGGTCAACAAGAACGTTTTAAGCCAGTGCAACAATGTGTTCATTGGAAAGCTGACGTTAAAAAACGATATCGATTCCGTGCGTATATTTTTCTCCTCGCTCGACGACGCGCGCCAGCTGACTGCACTTGAACCGGGACAGTTTTACGTGCAAGGGGCTATCGCTGATCCTTCGTTCATCAAAGTGAGACAAAGGAAAACACGCCACGGGGGGGCGACCCCCACCATTCAACGCGGGACCGAGTCCGCATCAGATGTCACGTCACACTCTAGCGTTCGCACGGCACAGGATTTGGACAAGGCCGAGCATATGCGAGCGCGACTCGCGCTTGATACAACGACAGGAAGTAAGAAGGTATCTTATATATCATTCGACGAAACCAGGGTCCTGAAGGCCTTAATTAGCAACAAGAAGCGCAAGCACCTCAAGTTCTTCGGCACGAATGAGCGTGTCAGTGACTTCAACCTGCTAATGGCGCCTATGTTCTCCGTTTGCGTTCGAGAGATGAAGAAGCGACTCATAGGCACGAGGTTTAACGACTACACCGTCTTGATTGATGCCATTACCGGGGATATCCTAAGCCCCGATGGGGTGCAGCGGCGGTCTAAGAATCTGCGCCTTCTCGAAGACCTGAGCCCTACTCAACTGAAAGTTATGGATTTCATATTGGGCAGAAGCGGCACCACCTATGCGAAATTGCGCGAAGCTCTGCCCGATACGGGCGTCAAATCGAGCTTGAAAAAGCTCGAAGAACGGCGTCTGATCGGCATAAAGGAAGAGCTCTATTTCTCCCTGTATGACATAAGCTACCCAAAATCCCTCGTTTCAGAGAGCGTTGATGGTTTAAAGCTTAGCGAGGGTCGCGCAGAAAATGAAAACGTCATAAAGCCCAGACTATCAAAGCCAAAACTCAAAGGGCTGATACGGGGACTGTATCCTGGCTGCGAGGTGACCGATGCAAATATCATATACTCGCCGGTTCTTGAAGTCCTGTACGCAGACGAGTCTTCAAGAAGACGTGTGAGAATAAACGCGTTGACTGGAAAAATTTTGCATGGCGCTGCGGCTCCGCGGAGCGAAACAGCTGTTTTGGCAGAAGCTGAAGGTGTCAAGCTCAATGACAGGAAGTGACGCATTAGATCCAACGCCAAACCCTGGCTTTCGCGCCATCGTCACCCCCTAGTAGGCGTAACCCTGGAGGTTGTCGCGTAAGCTTCCCTAGCACGTAAAGTCGTCGTTCGTGGCAGCGCGCTTGCGGTCTGGAGTGCGAAGCATATTATAGCAAGCTGTCCTCGGCGCGTATGTGCGCGGGTCGCGAGCTTACCAATTGATATGCACATCTCCTACTACATACCTATCGTAGCTATAGTAGACGCTCGGCTGCCTACGGCTGTAGATCAGCTCCGGGCTAAGGTCATGCGTCACGAGACACAAGGCGTGGATCCCTGATTGCCGCGCGACCTGTAGGCCGTAATCGGCACTCTCGTCAAAGGTGAAACCTGACTTGAAAACGTCGAGCTCCGCTTGGAGCTCGGGATAGCGGCGATTGCTGAATATCCCGCTCACAATAGCTTAAGTGTTGTCGTTTAGCTGTATTTTCTAATTGCTTGCGCGACTGACTTAGGCATGCAAATCATAGAGTGCAGCGTCACCTTTTGAACCGAGCCCGTCGATCGCTCCGAATCTAAAAAAGAATGAGGATAATCCCGTTAAAGGAGCCGCACGGCCCGATCACTCAAACCGACGATCACTCAAACCGGAATATTTAAACCGCCGTTCGCTTCTTTCTTACGCGAATTGAGAGGGTGGAAATGGTCAACATAAAAGAACTTCAAAAGGAAAGAATAGCGTATCTTCGAAGGTTGTATGAATTAGCAGACGCAAGTGAGCTGACACTCATTCCGATAGGAGATGTTGAACACAACCTCGGCTTAGATTCCGACAAAGCCACCAAAATTCAAGTATATCTCTTGCACAGGCATTTTCTTGACCTAACAACAACTCACGTACGCATAACAAACCTTGGTATCCAAGAGGTTGAACGCCTTGCAGCTAAAGACCAAGAAAAAAAAGAGGAACCAATTGGTCGTCCAAGTACCGTGGCACCTGCCCAAGGTCCAACCGATATCGAAAAAGGTTCTGTTTTTATCATCATGTCAATGGACAAGACTGATCCTTTGCTAGAGGACGTCCATGTTACCATTAAGCGAGTATGTAGGACTTTTGATCTTCACGCTGAAAGAGCTGCCGATATCGAGCATTCTGAGAGCGTGACAGACTTAATTGTGGAGCGACTCAAAAAGGCGCAGATTTTAATCGGTGATCTTACTGGCGAGCGCCCAAACGTTTATTATGAGTTGGGATTTGCACACGGGCTGGGGCGAACTGTGAACTTGTACTCGCGAAAAGACACAAAAATACATTTTGATGTTCACGACTTTAATGTCAAGTCTTACGAGAACGTTACAGAGTTAGAAAACATGCTTCGCAGCCGATTAAATGCAATACTCACCCCAGCGCAAGGGCATTCGGATGAAGACGCAAAACTAAGACGAGCCCTCTATGACGAGATGATTGGCTTAGCGTCGAGTATAGGCGGCCAAATGAACTACCATAAGGACAAGTGTGCTATTGGCGAAACAGATTACATGAAAAATCCTAATAGGGGCAAAGTCACTGCTCCTTTATCATTTCGCGTTTATGAATCCTTAACGAAAGACCCCGTAGCATTTCATCAATTGGAGGAAGCGTCGAGCATTGACTTCGCGTATGATCGGTTGAGATCCGCATACAATTTATTACAAATGTTTGAAAAGAACTCGATCGATAGTGCAAAGGAGGCTAAGCGAAAATGCACGGCTCTGATCGGCCTATACAAAACCTCACTATCTGCGATTGATGCGGTGTTCAATTTCTATAAGCGCATTTTGCAGGAATTAGATGACGGACGCTTCGTTAAGAAGTGGAATGCACTAAAAGGCCTAGAAGAAGCTAATTTTGGACCAATTGATCAAGATCGTCAGAACTTATTTTGACGCTACTTCGCCACACACCCCGATTTTAAGATGTTGCGCAGCTCCAATATCATTTTTCTTCGCTGCGGGTGTCGCATTCGTCCAAGGATGTACATGCCTAATATCGGCAAGGGGCCCTCCTTCTCAAGGGCAGCGCGTACCTCAATGCGAAAATTCCCGGTCTTTTATCATGAGCATCTGTTTCATGAGTCGCTCTTGCGCGAGTGCGCACTAATATCAATGCACGTTCCTAAACAG